>NZ_KZ454884.1:0-126719 GCF_002792415.1 Marinomonas sp. BSi20584 | reverse complement strand
GGCTAGAAGTGTATTCCATCGATGAGGCGTTTATGGATTTAACCGGTGTCGATCATGTGACGGATTTACTGGTGTTTGGTAAACGAGTAAAGGCCAAGGTCGATAAATGGACGGGCATTACGGTAGGCGTGGGCATCGCGCCAACCAAGACGCTGGCGAAGTTGGCAAATCATGCCGCGAAGAAGTATCCAGCTACGGGTTCGGTGGTGGATTTGATGGACCCAGACAGACAAAAGCGATTGCTGGCTTTGTTGGATGTGAGTGACGTGTGGGGCGTTGGCCGTCGAACAACGGCGAAGTTAAAGGCGAGGGGGATCAACACCGCATTGGATCTGGCAAATGCTGATCCTAAATCGATTCGAAGCGAGTTTTCTGTGGTGTTGGAGCGAACCATTCGAGAGTTGAATGGTGTGTCATGTCTGGATTTGGAATTGGTAAGGCCAACAAAGCAGCAAATCATTTGCAGTCGGTCCTTTGGTCATAAAATCACAGATAAGCGTGAATTACGGGAAGCCATCGCCAAATACACAACCCGTGCTGCCGAGAAACTACGCGGAGAAAAACGTCTTTGTCGTGTGGTGAGTGTGTTTATTCGTACCAGTCCATTTATTCCAAACGAACCGCAATACTCGAAGACTCTGTCTGCAGAACTTCCTAACCCAAGCGACGACACGCGAGACTTATTAGAAGTGGCCGACGTGTTGTTTAATCGACTCTGGCGTGAAGGTTTTCGCTATATGAAAGCTGGCGTGATGCTGGCGGATTTTTATGAACGCGGCAACTTTCAACAAGATTTACTCCGAGCAGATAATACGAAAATCAACTCAAAAGCCCTAATGAACGTCGTGGATCAAATCAACCACAGCGGCCTCGGCAACGTCTTCTTCGCCTCGCAAGGTGTGTCGCCTCAATGGGCCATGAAACGAGAACATCTATCGCCAGCCTATACGACCAATTGGGAAGAACTGCCAAAGGTTTGGTGAGGTCTGTCAGTTGCTAATGACCTTCCTGAATTTACTAGACACCAATAGTTTTTATGCAATTGAATATTGCAAGATGTTTCCTTTAGGATACAATTAAACGGAACAGAGGAGAAATGCTTTGCAGTACAGCATCAAAAAAACGGATTTTTTTGATAAGTGGCTACGGAAATTAAAAGACACTCAAGCAAAAATCCAAATATTGAACCGAATCGCACGAATAGAAAGTGAAGGATACTTTGGTGATTATAAAGAGATAACAGAAGAGCTTAGCGAACTACGTTTTTTCGCTGGTCCTGGTTACAGAGTTTATTTCACTGAAAAAGACGGTCAAATTGTGATCCTTCTAGCTGGTGGTGATAAATCTAGTCAACAGCGTGATATAAAAAAAGCAAAAATATTGCTTAATGATTTACTTTAAAGGAGAGAGATCATGACAAACACAACAGCATTTGACGTGGCAAGCTACCTCGAAACGGACGAAGATATTAGGGCGTTTTTATCGACTGCTG
Source organism: Marinomonas sp. BSi20584 (assembly GCF_002792415.1). Taxonomy (NCBI): domain Bacteria; kingdom Pseudomonadati; phylum Pseudomonadota; class Gammaproteobacteria; order Oceanospirillales; family Oceanospirillaceae; genus Marinomonas; species Marinomonas sp. BSi20584. The sequence goes on along the minus strand of NZ_KZ454884.1, from coordinate 125,227 downwards.
CGGAAGATGGGAGCCCTGAGCATTTAATCTATTGTCTGGGTATTGCTGCAAGAGCAAGAGGTATGACGCAAGTAGCTAATGAGGCGGGCGTCACTCGCGCGAGCCTTTATAAATCACTTTCAAGTAATGCAAATCCAAAGCTAGAAACAATCACTAAGTTGTTAGGCGTTTTTGGCTGCAAGCTGAAAATTACGCCAATTGATTAAAAGGAATTTTATGTATCAGGGGAGTTGTTTATGTGGGTCGGTGACATTAGAAATTCATGGTGGTATAGATTCCATTATTCATTGTCACTGCTCTAAGTGCAGAAAAAGCTGTGGCACTGCTTATGCCACGAATGGGTTTATCGCTACAAAAGAGTTAGTGATAAAAACCGGGAAGGAGCTGATGGCATTTTATGAGACTTCACCGGGGAAAAAACGTCATTTTTGTAAGGTGTGTGCGTCACCCATTTTTAGCAGCAACGAACAATCGCCAGATCGTCTAAGATTGCGCCTTGGCATTATAGATTCTGATATTGAAGAAAGACCACTCTCACATAATTTTGTGTCATCAAGCGCTAACTGGGATGATCTGGATGCAAACTTACCTCGTTATGATGCCCATGAACCAAGTCGAGGAGTTTAGGGTTAGATGAAAGCCATATCTATTTTTGACCGGAATGTTGTCGAGAGTAATAAGTACATCTAGAACAGGAAAATGAGTCTGAACGATAAGACAATCTCTTGTGTTAATCCCATGCTCTGTACGATAGAGCACAGATAAATCCTCCAGAATTCATTACATTTGTTGCTGATCAATATGCTTCACACGCTGTATAAACAGCCCTGCTAGATGTCGATAATGCTAGGTCTCTATGAGTGTTTAGTCAGAAAAGGGTATGACACTTTTTCAACTCAATAACAAACATCAGGAGATCCAATGAGTTTCTTTTCCTTGGTCAGTATTTTGATCACGCTTGCTGCGGTATCCAGTTATTTCAATTATCGATATATCAAGTTGCCGACGACCATTGGTGTCATGCTGGTGGCGTTGGTAGCGTCGCTTACGCTAATTATTATTGGTCCTTACACATCGGGAGTTCGTGAGCAGGCGGCGTCATTGGTGTCGCGCATCGATTTCGATAAAGTCGTATTGCACGGTATGTTGGCCTTTTTGCTCTTTGCGGCAGCCATTCATGTCAAGCTGGATAGCTTAGGGCGTGAATGGTTATCCATTGCTTTGCTTGCTGTGGTTGGCACCTTGATGTCGACCTTTATTGTCGGCTGGGTAACTTGGTTGCTTCTCGGTTGGCTTGGTTTAACCATTCCATTTTTGCATGCACTTTTATTCGGTGCTTTGATCTCGCCGACGGATCCTATTGCTGTGCTTTCCATTATGAAATCGGCGGGCGCCTCTGAGCAGCTCGAAAGTCAGATGGCGGGAGAATCGCTCTTCAACGATGGACTGGGAGTGGTGGTTTTTCTAATATTGTTGCAATTGTCTGGTTTGGATACGCCAGCGGCTGATGGCAGTGCTGCTTCCTCTTCCATCGACATGGCAGCGATCGGTGTCTTGTTACTGAAAGAAGTGGGTGGCGCGTTGTTGCTGGCATCGATAACAGGTTATACGACGTATCTCATGCTGAAACGTGTGGATAACTACCAAGTGGAGGTGCTGCTGACGTTGGCTCTTGCAATGGGATTATATGCGTTGGCGGATAGTTTGCATTTGTCTGCGCCTATTGCCGTGGTGGTTGCTGGTTTGTTTCTTGGTAATCATGGTCGTTTGTTCGCTATGAAGGACAAAACACGGGAACACGTGGATACCTTTTGGGAGCTGATCGATGAGATTCTCAACGTGGTGCTTTTTTTCCTAATTGGTTTGGAACTACTTGTTTTACCCATTGAAAGTGAGTGGTTGTTTGCGGGCGCTTTGTCGATATTGGTTGTATTGGCGGCTCGTTGGTTCTGTGTAGCAAGCATTATTGGCCCGCTTAGTAAGCTGACAAGTCAGTCAAAAGGGGCGATCACTATTCTTACGTGGGGCGGCTTACGCGGTGGTATTTCGGTGGCGATGGCCCTGTCGTTACCAGTGAGTGAGTCTCGTAGTTTGATACTAACGCTGACTTATTGCATCGTCATATTTTCGATTGTCGTGCAAGGGTTAACCATGGGTAAGGTGATCCGCATGAGCAGTCGCTCGACGAAAGAGTGACTGCTTGCAGATAGTTATCTAATAAAAACGTGTATTCTTTTTAAACTAGACAAAGTTAGAGCTTGTGGATTGCAGCGAGCAGGCTCTGGTTGAATGGCTCATCAGTCACGACATTTTTCTCCGCATCAAAGTTATCGTAGAAGCTGGGTAGCGATATGGCGCCGATGACGTTTGCGGCAAAGTAGGGCGCTGAGGCTTGTGCGGCGGCTAAAACACTTTGTGCTCCACTGGGGCCGGGTGAGGTGGATAGCATAAGAACGGGTTTATTCTGAAAGACTTTCATGTCTATTCGGGATGTCCAATCGAATAGGTTTTTATAGGCAGAAGTATAAGAACCGTTGTATTCAGCGAATGACATAACGATGCTATCGGCCGAGCCAATGGCGTTATAAAAATCGTGTGCTAGTTGTGGAATGCCCGATTCTTTTTCTCTGTCTTCACTGTAGATCGGCATTTCAAAATCGTTAATGTCGATTAGCGAGACGTCTGCGTTGTTGATTTGCTGCGCGGCATAAAAAGCCAATTGCTTGTTGATAGAGTTTTTGCTGTTGCTTGTGCCGAAGGTCAGTACTTTCATTTTAATATCCAACGATTAATGTTATTTCAAGTTTGTGATGAGAGCGGATTGCTTTTTTAGGGTAGTGGTGCCTGCAAGGGCTAGGACTAAAGTGAAAGCCCCTGCTAATAAGTAAAAATCACTGTATCCAAGCTTGGCGATAAGAGCTGAGGAAAAAAACGGGGAAACAAATTGTCCGATGAAAATGCTGCTGGTGAGCACGCCAGACGCGAGTCCGCGTTTGTTGCTTGGCACAAGTTCCATGCCTTTTGTCATGAAATTAGGCATCACGAATCCCATACAAACTCCCATTAGGCCGCAACCGAGAATAACAGAGCTGAACGAAGTAGCTTGTGATAGCACGAACATGCCAAGACTCATGGCGATGAAGCTTATGAGAGCCACGCCGTAACTTTGGATTTTGGCAACCAGTTTGCCAAAGAATATACTCGATATCGCCGCCATTAAGGTGCCCATTCCGATCGCTAAGCCTGATTTACTAGGGTCGGTTATGCCAATCTCCACCATAAAAAACGGTACTTGTGTTGGAAGGATATAAAAGACCATAAAGTGGCAGAAAATAAGAATTGAGCAGCCAATGAGCGTTTGTTTCCAACGTGTATTTTTATAGTCTTGCTTGTGATCGCTTGGCTGAACTGCCTGCTTAGTTTCAGAAATAGACAGAAATATTAGCGGTACGAATAGAATGGCAATAGCATAAATATAGAAGGGAAGCCGTGCGCTAGAGTTGGCTAAATAGCCAGCTGTGACAATGAATAGGATGCCGCCAATACTAGAAAAAGCTTGTTGCAAACCCATGAATTGGCTTCTTTTCTGTCCAGAATAATAATCGGTTATTAGCGCCGTTACGGCGGTCATCAGTCCTGCGACACAAATACCCAAGATCGCTCTACTAATGATAATGGCTTCTAATCCTTGTAGTTGTGCACCAGCGGCACCAGCTATGGAAAAGACGATGGTGGCAATGATGATTTGATTTCTGCGACCGAACTTATCGGCTGTCCAGCCTAATGCTGGCGCGAAAATCACCACAAATAAAGCTGGGATCGGTAACAGCATCTTTACTAAGAAATCGGCTGAAGGAGTTCCCGAAAACTCGTTAGCCAAACCGGGTAGTGCTGGGGCAATGGTGACATTAGACATAACCGTTAACGTGGAAATTAACAGCAGGCAAAGTGCTCTGGGTTCTAATAGATTGGTTTTCATTAAGGCTTTCTTCCTAGATATAGATAGTATTCTTTCAAGTATTTTCTAGCTGTTTTATTAAGTACTGAGCTTGAGCAATCTTGGATTTGCAGCTATTCTGCAACCTGAACTTAAGTTGAGGTCAAGCATCAAATGCAAAAAAAAGTTATTCCTGAGTGGATTTCTGTGGGTATGCTAAGTGAAAGGACTGGCGTATCTGTGTCAGCTTTGCATTTCTATGAAAGAAAAGGCTTGATAAAAAGCCAAAGAAATACATCCAACCATAGGCAATACCCAAAACATGTCATTCGGATTGTCTCTTTGATTCAGGTGGCTCAGCGGACGGGATTTTCTTTGGAAGACATTTTGTTGGAGTTTGAAGGATTACCAAACCGAACCCGCGTCACCCTAGAAGATTGGGAAGCGTTGGGTTCCCGATGGCAAAGCGAGCTTGATAGGAAGATTACTCAATTAATGGAACTGAAAAATATGATGGCCGATTGTATTGGCTGTGGTTGTCTGTCTCTTGAAAGGTGCCGGCTTCTCAACCCATACGATGAGCTGGGCGAAAAAGGCACTGGGCCACGACTGATGACAGAATAGGCTCAATCGACTTTTTGTGACCTATTTTTCTACTGGAATGTCTTTGATTATTTTCAAGATCGCAGGGTCGTTGCCAAGTCCAGCTAGATCGATGAGATAGCTTTTTTCGAGCTCTGGCATTGCTTGGTCTGCGATTAATTCTTTGAGTAGTGTTTGTTCATTGTTCGCGATGGCAGTTTTGATTGCGGCAAAGTTGGCGATACTTTGGCTGTGCTTGTGAGTATTGTTAGTTTCCATTTGTCGTGCTTCCTCTTTAGTTAAATTAAAGGTTTAGCTTGTTTCTAATCACCACGCTGCTTGTTTCTAATAACCACACTACGGGTGTAGCGGATAGAATGCAAATCTCTCTTTTGGACGTTTGTTCGTCAGCGCACCGATAGGTTTTGCCATTCGTCCTATCCTGCCTGTATATTCTTTTGATCTCTTTATTGCAGGCTTCGAAACTCTTACGAAGTAAGCCATTAAAAGTCAAAATGATAAGGGTGAAGAATGACGAAAGATAGCGATGTCTCAGTGGATCAAGCCATTAATGAAACCAATGATAGTGCGTCTTTATTAGGTTCTGGTGCTTGGCAAAATATGCCTTATCGCCAAGTAACGCCCGGTGAAATGCCCGGAATTGAGCATCTGGCGGATGTGTCTGATCCACCGGAAGCTGGCACGGTTATCATCAGTTACATCGATTATTCGGGAACTAAGTATGAAACCGGTTATGTGACGGATCTTGCCGACTATTTTGCTAAGCCAATACCAGATTGGGTGACAACTCGCTGGCTAAATGTCAGTCGTCCGCATCCTTATGTAATTAATCAATTTCGTCAGCATTTTGGTTTTCATACCCTAACGGCGGAAGATGTGATGCACATCCCGCAACGTCCTCGGGTTGAATTTTTTGATGACCATTTGTTTGTCGTGTTGCGAATGTTGCAACTTAATAAACAAGAATCGGACAATCCTTCCGCTGGCAGTGTACTGGACGCAGAACAGGTGAGTTTGTTTCTGTATGACAAGGTGCTAATTACTTTTCAAGAAAAGCCAGGCGATGTCTGGCAGCCAATTCGTGAGCGATTGCTTAAAGAAAATGCGCGTATCCGCAAAAATGGCACTGGTTATCTGCTTTATGCTTTGTTAGATGCCATGGTCGATCATTGCTTTCCGGTATTGGAAGAATATGGCGATATCCTCGAAGAACTTGAAATAACTACGTTAGAAAAGCCCACTCCGGCGATATTACATCGTATTCATGCGGTAAAACGTGAGTTGTCGTTGTTGCGGCGGATTGTCTGGCCAATACGTGAGGTGATTGATCATCTTTATCGTGAAGAAGATGGACGTATGGGGGAGGCCACTAAGCCTTATCTTCGAGATGTGTACGAACATACTATTCAGATTGTTGAGATTATTGAATCTTATCGCGAGATGGTTAGTGGTCTGACAGATCTTTATATGTCGGCGGTGTCCAATCGCATGAACGAAATCATGAAGGTGCTGACCATTATGTCTTCGGTATTTATTCCATTGACTTTTATTTCCAGTATTTACGGGATGAACTTTGAGTATATGCCAGAGTTAGGTAAACACTGGGCGTATCCGGCGCTGTGGGTGTTTTTTATCTTGTTGACGCTTGGCATGCTACTTTTCTTCAAGCGTAAGGGATGGTTGGGAAGTAATAGTTAAGCGTTTCATTTCGTTTTTTACTTCAATCTCTTAACAGAGGAATAACGTTTCTATGTCTAATCAAGTCACTGGGTCTAATCAAGTCACTGGGTCTAATCAAAGCACTGGGTCTAATCAAAGCACAGAGTCTAATCAGGAACATCATCGAGTGGATTGGTTCGGAGCCGCTGTAACATGAGCAACTACTGATCAATGTTCCGACATCTTTGGTGATTGCGAAGGATGATCCGGCGGCGGAAGGCTATACCGAACGGTATAAGAACTGGACGCGTGTGACAACGGACATTCATTTGATCGAACTGAATGAAGGCGAGCACTATTTTATGCGGACACAACCTGAAAAGGTCGCTGAATTAGTCAAGTACACATTGTTTTAGTCAAGTGCATGTTTTAGTTCGTGATATTTTGATTTACGATCAGCGGACACGTTGCGAGTCAGCTCTTTTCAAAGGAATGCAAATATGGAAAGTCAATTGAGACCATATCCGGACAAAACATTGCGTGTGGCTGTTGCACAGGCGCAGCCATACGCCGGGGATATTCGTGCCAATGTCCGTCAGTCCGTCGCGTTGATCCGGCAAGCTGCGGAACAAGAGGCCAGAGTCGTCCTGCTGCCGGAAAAATTTCTCAGCGGTTACGAGCCGGATCTGATCAAATCAAATCCTGCAGCATATGCAATCAGCCCGCATGATGAACGGCTTGACCCCATCGCCGCTGCTTGTCGCGAGTCAGGTGTGACGGCGATCGTCGGTGCGGCGACATGGCAGGCGGATCGGTTCTACATTAGTTCGGTGTGTTTCAATGAACAGGGGGAGCGCATCATGGACTACCATAAGCGTGCGCTTTTCAGTAGCGAAGCGGATTTCTTTACTCCGGGCAGTGAAGCTGGCGTTCTGCATATTGACGGGTGGAAACTGGTGCTTGCCATCTGTTATGACTCAGGATTTGCAGAACATGCGCGATCCGCGGCGGTCGACGGCTGCCATGCTTATCTGGTGAGTGCCTTGTTCAGTCAGGGGAACGGTTATCATGAATCTCGGATCTGGATGCCGGCCCGGGCGCTCGACAATACGATGTATGTCCTGATGTCGAATCATGTCGGTACCACGGGGGGATGGCCCGCTTGCGGTGCTAGTGCGATTTGGGGGCCTTACGGTAATCTGATTGTAGAAGCCCACGAAAGTGAGCCCGGTGTCGTTGTGGCCGAACTCGATCCTGAAATTTTGAAACAAATGCGATGCAAAGAAACGATGCTCAATGATTTTGTGAATCGGTATTCATGCTTGTCGCCAACTGAGGCCTGATGACGAAACTGAATATAAAAAGTAAGCACTGGGTGCGTCAGCGCACCGATGCATTTTGTCATTCGTTTTATCCTGCCTGTTTGTTCTATTAATCATTATTTCCAGTCTATCTAGTCTTCAAAGGGTGAACTTTGAGTGCGTGCCAGAATTGAAAAACACGCGATCTATGATGAGTTGTGGATGTTTTCACTTAAATTTCTTATTAAGTCGAATAGCCTACCATTGGGATAAATAGCAGACACATAGTCAGAGGAATAACGTTTCTATGTCTAATCAAGTTACTGGATCTAATCAAGCCACAGGGTCTCATCAGGAACATCATCGCCAACATCGAGTGGGTTGGTTAAGAGCTGCTGTTTTAGGTGCGAATGACGGTATTGTTTCCACGGCAAGTTTGATTATCGGTGTGGCGTCGGCCAATTCTGGACACACGGCGATCATGGTTGCAGGCACGGCAGGTTTAGTGGCTGGTGCTATTTCTATGGCGGCGGGGGAATATGTATCGGTGAGCTCTCAGGCTGATACGGAAAAGTCTGATTTGCAGGATGAAAAAAAGTCACTTGAACAGAATTACGAGGAAGAGGTGATAGAGTTAGCTGATATCTATCAAAAGCGAGGTGTGGAGCCAGAACTGTCCGTCACTGTGGCACGGCAACTGATGGCGCACGATGCGCTGGCGGCGCATTCTCGAGATGAAATCGGGATTTCTGACTTATCAGCAGCGCAACCTATAACGGCGGCTTTTTCTTCAGCGTTGAGTTTTACTTTGGGTGCGGCATTACCCTTGATGACGGCGTATTTTTATCATGATGAAGCAAATTTGTCCGTTGTTACCGCTGTGTTGTCTTTGGTGTTTCTCGCTATTTTAGGGGCGATTTCATCTTATTTGAGTGGTGCGAAAATGCTCACTGGTATAGTACGGGTCGGTTTTTGGGGCGCGTTAGCTATGGCGACGACGGCACTGGTCGGTATTGCTTTTGACGTTGCGGTTTAACAAATTAAATAGCCGATAAAAAAATGGACTGCGAGGTGCAGTCCATTTTTAATTGTTTTTAAACTATCAATATTGTTAATGATTTTGACGGTTAGATGCCACCAGCAAGGCCTGACATAACACCATAAGCCATAACCGGAATAGCGATTAAACTAGGTGCAAAGATGAGAGAACGGACAATCCGCACACCGAAAATATAGACTGGTACATACAGAACTCGTGAGATGATTGTGGCCAGCGCTGCATAATACGTCCAAGGATTGGATACATCGGTACTGACAGCTAAAACTGCCAGCGGTACATACATGATGCCGCCTTCCTTTAAATTTTCTAGCGTTCTATCGATACGATTACCCAAAGGTTTTTTACTGGGCTGCGCTTTTTCTCTGTTGCCAAAGCTAAACACTAAACCAGCTGTTTTGGCCATATAAGTTGACTGTAAAAGCACCATTATAAATATGAGCAGAGCGTAGATTACGACACTTAGTAATTCCATTGACATTTCGTTGAAACCTCTCTTTTTTATCGTTTTTGCGTGTTTTCTGCGCGTACTAATTAACCATAGTTAAAGTCTGTCTACGAGCAAATAATGGCTACTCAATGTAACAATTTTGTGTGTTTTCGTTAAAGGATTGAGCGAGATAAAAACGTAGATTTTATAGATGCGTTATTGCTTTAGTATTACTTGAAATGATGAAATGGACTGCATTGTACAGTCCATTTTTTAGAGCTTAGATAATAGGTTTTTTTAAGGGTTAATCTTGCTTTACTAGATTGGCTTTTTCGCCTCTCGCCCAGTAGCCAGTTAAACCATAATGATCGTAAACCGCTAGCTCATGTTCTCGGTTTAGGTTTTTGGTGGTGTGGTACTCGGGTGCTTCTTTTATTTGATGGCGAGTTAAGTTGATGGTGACTGAATTATCGGTCCAATCCATGTCTTCTATCCACTCTGGCGAGATAAGCACTTTGTGACCGCCAAACCAATTAGTGGTATCGACCATGAAGTAGCGAACCGCCATGGTATTGTCTTCAATTAGAAGCCCAGAAACATGCCCCATTTCACCGTCGATAGCGTGGATTTTGTAACCAATGATGGCTTTGCAACTGCGTAGGTTTGGATCATCGTTTTGATGTAATTCGCGTTTGGCTTTTTCATGAGCAAGCGTTGCATTGTCTGATTCTTCTTTAGAGTCTGGGTAATGGCCAAAGCCTGGATACAATGAATATGGATACATGCCGCCACCCCAGAATCCAGTTCCGCCCCAATAATACGGATAGCCGTAGTAGCCTAAATGATCTATCTCGTGTTGGCGGGAAACTGGTTGGTTAGTGTCAATTTTAGGGCTGTTTTTTACTTGTTCTTTGGTGATGGCGACGGGAAAGACTTTTTCTCGCCAGTTGGCTTTTTCTATTCCGATAGGGGAGATTAAGACCTTACGGCTTGATAGCCAGCTGCCGGTTTCAACGACGAAATAACGTACAACCCATTCCTCGTCATCAAACAAGAAATCTGTCACTTCGCCTATATTGCCATCGGTGGCGGCAATGGTGTATCTCTCTAAGTCGTGCATGCTGCGTAACATAATTGATTGTCCTTTTGTCTTGTCTGACGGATTTGTCTTCCTATTAAACTAACCTTCCTGCCTTATGGTGTCAGTTCGCTGGCGTACAGACGCTAGATCGCTTGTTTTATTAAGATGAAAAGACGCTTGATTGCGCCATTCATCAGATGATTTTAAGGCGATTATGTTAAACACTTTTTCTTCTCTACTTGGACGACGATTTTCTCACTCGCTTTGGGACAGCACGATTCCTGTTCGAGAGGAGTTGTTTGGTTTAGAACGGCTTGAAGAACACGCAGAAAGTTTGGCCAAGGCTCAACAAGCATTTGGTTCTGAACCTTCTGTATTGCCTTTGCAGACGCGACTTGATGAAAACGCCACGGCCTTATTAGCGTCTTATCGTGAAAGTGCTGTTGAGTTGGAGCGAGGTGGAAGTGTGGTTCCCGCCGCGGAATGGCTGCTGGATAACTATCATTTAGTGGAAGAGCAAATTCGCGAGATCAGAGATGATTTGCCGGACAGTTATTATCGACAATTACCTAAGCTAGCCGATGGGCCTTTTGCAGGCTATCCGCGGGTATTTGGTTTAACCTGGGCGTTTGTAGCGCACACCGATAGCCATATAGATCCTGATGTTCTGGTGCGATTTATTCATGCTTATCAAAAAGTTCAACCGCTCACGATTGGCGAATTGTGGGCGGTGGCGATTACGCTGCGCATTGTATTAATTGAAAACTTGCGACGTTTGGCTGATCAAATTGCCGTCGGACGCGACGCTCGCCACGACGCCGATCATTTCACCGAGCGGCTTTTGGTGGCAGGTTGTGCTCATTCAGCGTTACAAGAAGACATCGCCTCCCGCTCACCGGAACCGCTATCAGAAGTGTTTGCTGCGCAATTGGCGAAGCGATTGCGTGACCAAGATCCGAAAACTACACCAGCATTAGATTGGCTAGAGCAGCGCCTACAACTGCAAGGTCTTTCGGTTGAAGAAGTGGTGCAACATGCCCAGCAACGCCAAGGCGCATCGAACGTCACTATTCGAAATGTAATCACCAGTATGCGGTTGATTTCTGACATTGATTGGTCGGAATTGTTTGAAAAAGTCAGTCTCGTCGATCAAGAGTTCTATCGATACAACTTGTTTGCCCAAATGGATTTCCCAACACGTAACTTGTATCGCAGCGCCGTGGAAGAACTGGCGCGAGGTTGTGATTATTCGGAAATAGACATTGCCCAGCGCGCCGTAGAAATGGCAAAAGACAGCTTAGCTTTATTAGAGTTGAAGAGTGTTGAATCAACACATGCAGAAGCGACAGAAACGTTAATGGAAGAAGCTAAGGTAGAGATAAACCGCTTCGGTGACCCAGGTTATTATTTGATTGAACAGGGCCGTTTAGCTTTCGAAAAATCCATCGCCTATAAACCCACCATGCGATTAAGAGTCCGGCGTTTTCATGTGCGCCTAGGCGTCGCGGGTTACAGTGGCACGATTGCCATTGTCGCCTTGGCTTTTCTTACCATGAGTATTTTCTTCGCGGGATTCATGGCGTTTCCTGCACAATCTTGGTTGCTATGGGCAGTAGTGGCCTTTATTCCCGCCACAGAAGTGGCGTTTGCCATCGTTAATCGTTTAGTGACCTGGCGCTTTGGTGCGGTGATGTTGCCGGGACTTGAACTAAAAGCGGGCGTGCCGACCTCGTTACGAACCTTAATCGCCGTGCCGACTTTGCTCACCTCAGAAGCGGATTTATTAGAACAAATTGAACGTCTAGAAGTGCATTATCTGAGCGGTATCGACGGTGATGTGAGTTTTGCTTTGTTAACTGACGGCAAAGATGCCGATCTAGAAGAATTAGAAAGCGACGCCTTATTGTTAGAAAGGGCGGCGTTGGAAATTGATCGGTTAAACCAGCGTTACGAAGAAGGTCCATCCGGCCCGCGTTTTATCTTGTTGCATCGCCGTAGATTATTTAATCCAAGCGAAAATGTGTGGATGGGCTGGGAGCGTAAACGCGGCAAGTTGCATGAGCTGAACCGATTATTACGCGGCGCGACGGACACCACGTTTATGGCCATTCAGGGCAAAGCGCCCAGTGTGCCGAGTGATGTTCGCTACGTGATTACTCTTGACGCCGACACTCGTTTACCACGAGAAGCGGCGTTGCGATTAATCGGTAAAATGGCGCATCCATTGAATCGTCCACGTTTGGATAAAGTCAAACAGCGAGTTGTTGCAGGCTACGGAATTCTTCAGCCTCGCGTCACACCGTCTTTGTCGGTGGGCACGGAAGGTTCTTTGTTCCAGCGTATATTTTCTGCCCCCGGCGGAATGGACCCTTATGCTGCGGCGATTTCCGATGTCTATCAAGATCTTTTCGGCGAAGGTTCTTTCACTGGCAAAGGCATTTACGATGTCGATATGTTCGAAGCCGCGCTGGCGGATCGTGTGCCGAATGACACCATGCTGAGCCACGATTTGTTCGAAGGCATTTTTGCGCGCGCAGGTTTGGTGTCGGACGTGGAAGTAGTGGAAGAGTTTCCAGCACGATACGATGCCGCTGCGAAACGTCAGCATCGTTGGATGCGAGGCGATTGGCAGTTGTTGCCGTGGATTATGAGCAAACCAACAGAGCAGGGCGTTTCCAGTTTGGGGCGTTGGAAGCTGCTCGACAATTTAAGGCGTTCGCTGGTGGCACCAACAACCTTGTTAGCCTTGGCGTTAAGTTGGTTGTTGTTTCCGTCGTCGGCGTTATTTTTTAGCGCTGTATTATTGGCTGTCATGGCTATACCGCCGTTGTTGCCGTGTCTTTTTTCAATGATTCCTCGTCGTTCTGGCGTGGATACCAGCAACCATTTTAGACTTTGGTTAGGGGATTTACGTCTTGCTTTGAGTCAAACTTTTTTGTCAATCGCCTTACTGCCTGATCAAAGCTGGCGCTCATTGGATGCGATCACACGCACCTTGTTGCGTTTGGGTGTGACCCATCGGCGTTGTTTGGAATGGGCAACCGCGGCGCAGAGTAACGCTAGTCCACGACTCAAGGTGGTGGGTTTTTATCAAAACATGGCCTGTGGCACCTTGCTTGCCTTAGCGGTTTGCTTGTTTGTCATCGTGGTGAATCCGGCAGTGTGGCAGCTGGTGTTGCCGTTTGCTTTGCTTTGGTCTCTTGCGCCTTTGGTGGCCGTGTTTGTTAGTCGATCACCGGAAGTCTTGCGACCTGATGAACTTGATGTCGGTGCAGTCACTTTACGCCTTACTGCACGCAAAACGTGGCGCTATTTTGAAACCTTTGTCACAGAAGAAGATAACTTTTTGCCTCCGGATAATTTCCAAGAAGACCCAGAACCTGTGGTGGCGCATCGAACTTCGCCGACCAATATTGGTTTGTATTTGTTGTCGTCTGTGGCAGCGCGGGACTTTGGTTGGACTGGGTTAATTGAAACGATTGAACGGCTTGAAAACACCTTTATCACTTTGCTTAAGCTGCCTAAATACAAAGGGCATTTGTTTAATTGGTATGGCACGCAAACTTTGCATACTTTATTACCTGAGTACATTTCTTCGGTAGACAGCGGCAATCTTGCTGGGCATTTGATTGCGCTGGCAAACAGTTGTGAGCAATGGCGCGAGGAATCTGTAGTTGGGCAATCTAATGGACAATCTCAAGACACTTTAATCGCTAAGCCAAACTTCACAGTGCGCTCGGGTTTTATGGACAACATTACGTTGGCTAGACAATCCTTAGTGGCTGAATCAAAACAAGCAATCCATTCTGTTAGTCCAGATTTGAGTGTTACTGCAACGGACAGCGAACATCCATTGTTGGCAACCTTGGATAATATCGAGAGTAGATTAAACAGCCGACAGACTATTGAGGCGTTAACGCCGATTTTAATTCGATTGACCGATAAAGCCGCGAAATTGGCTCGTGAGCGAACATTGGGTTCGGGCGAAGAGATTGCACAAGGGCGCCATGCTGATTTCATTTATTGGATTGAAGCCGCCAATAAAGTGATGGTTGAACAGCAGCGCGATACGCTTGAGCAGCGCAATTCTCCCGATTCTTTGCTGGCTAGATTAAATGCTCTGGCGAGCACAGCACGAAATATGGCACTAGATATGGACTTTGCATTTCTCATTGATCCTGAGCGCAAACTTTTGTCGATTGGTTATTCTCTTGCCGAAAACAGCCTCGATCCAAGTTGTTACGATTTATTGGCTTCGGAAGCACGATTGGCAAGTTTGTTTGCTATTGCCAAAGGCGATGTGGCAACCAAGCATTGGTTCCGTCTTGGTCGAGCGGCAACGCCCATGGGCAATGGCTCGGCGCTGATTTCTTGGTCGGGTTCCATGTTCGAATATTTGATGCCGTCGCTGATTATGCGAGCGCCAACGGGCAGTCTGCTTGAACAGACCAATCGGCTGATCGTTGAGCGTCAGCAGGAATACGGCAAACAGCTTGGCATTCCTTGGGGCGTGTCGGAATCTTCTTATAATGCCCGTGATATCGAGTTTACTTATCAATATTCCAACTTTGGTGTGCCGGGACTTGGTCTAAAACGCGGCTTAGCGGAAAATAGAGTCATCGCGCCTTACGCTACAGGGCTTGCAACCATGATTGATCCTCAGGCGGCGGTTGATAATTATGAGCGCTTAAACAGCATGGGCGCTTGTGGGCGTTATGGTTTTTACGAGGCGCTGGACTTTACGCCGACGCGTTTACCCGTTGAAAGCCATGTCGCCATTGTACGCAGTTTTATGGCCCATCATCAGGGCATGACCATTGTGGCCATCGCCAATACCTTGCTGGAAGGCGCATTTAGACAACGTTTTCATCAAGAACCGATGATTCAAGCGTGCGAACTCTTATTGCAAGAACGCATGCCAAGGGATGTTTGCATTAGTCATCCACGGGCAGAAGAAGTGAAAACCTTCGCGTCCACTTTAACGGTAATTGCGCCGATCGTTCGACGCCTAAGCCCAACAGCTGCAGGCTCGCCCATTACGCATTTGTTATCGAACGGTCGCTATGTGGTGATGTTGACCGCCACTGGCGCAGGCTACAGTCGTTGGCGCGACATTGCGGTGACCCGATGGCAGGAAGATACCACATGCGATCATTACGGCAGTTTCATTTTCTTACGTGATAAAAATACAGGTCAGCTTTGGTCGAGTTCTGCTCAGCCTTTGCAAGACGAAGGTCATTATCCGGCAGGTGTGTTTGAAGAAGATCATGCGGAATTTGTGCGTCATGATGGTGAGCTAACCACGACAATGGATGTGTTGGTTTCCGGTGAAGACGATGGCGAAGTACGTCGTATTTCCTTGAGTAACAATGGTCGAGCGGCTTATGACATTGAACTGACGTCCTATCTTGAATTGGTGCTAACGACGCCAGCAACAGACAACGCTCATCCGGCCTTTGCCAAGATGTTTGTGCAAACGGAATATGTCCCTGAATACAATGCGCTAATCGCGACTCGCCGTAAACGTGCTGCGCAGGAACCTTCTGTTTGGGCGGCGCATTTTGCCATTGTAGAAGGGGAAGTAACGGCCGATCCTCAATATGAAACCAACCGTGCCTTGTTTATTGGACGAGGTAATTCCATTGCCACCGCCGCGGCGTTTGATTGTGACGATTCGTCGGTTGAAAGTGTCGATCTGAACAATTCAATTGGGACCGTGCTAGATCCTATTTTCTCGTTACGCTATGCCGTTCATGTGCCAGCAGGCAGTGTGGTGAAAGTGGCGTTTTGGACAGTTGTGGCGTCTTCTCGTGAAGAATTAATGGATCTTATTGATCGACATCATGACCGCAGTGCTTATGACAGAGCGAAAACCTTGGCTTGGACGCAGGCGCAAGTGCAATTGCGTCATTTGGATATTAGCCCAACCGAGGCAGGCGATTTCCAACGACTTGCTGCGCCGATTATTTACGCCGATCCGCGTTTTCGTGTTTCAGCCGACTCCATTCATCGCGGCATGGCGGGTCAGTCTGTGCTTTGGCCGCATTCGATTAGTGGTGATTTGCCCATTGTGCTGTTGCGCATTGATGACGTCGAAGACATTGATCAAGTGAAGCAATTATTGCGCGCCCATGAATACTGGCGCATGAAGCGTCTGGCAGTGGATCTGGTGATCATCAATGAGCACGCGTGTTCTTATTTACAAGACTTGCAAATTGCCATTGAAACCGCAGTACGAAGTAGCCAATCACGGCCTCGACTAATCGATAAGTCTAACGGTGATCATGTGCAAGGCGCTGTGTATGTTTTGCGTGCAGACTTGGTGGATGTGCAGGTTCGTGATTTGCTGAAATCGGTTGCTCGGGTGGTGCTTATTGCTCGTCGAGGATCTATTGGTAAACATATTCATCGCTTGCCGCCAGCGTCGACTTGGCCGCCGAAGATTCGTTCGATGAATGAATCGACTGGTGGTAATGTCATTCCATTCAAGGCAAAGAATTCAACAGCCAGGGACAAGTTAGCAGCCCTGAAACAAGGGCTAGAGTTCTTCAATGGCTTGGGTGGTTTTGGTTTAGATGGTCGGGAATATACGGTGATTCTTGAAAACGGCGCCTCGACGCCTGCGCCTTGGATCAATGTCATTGCCAATGCGAGTTTTGACTTTCATGTGTCGGTCGAAGGCAGTGGTTATACGTGGGCGGAAAACAGCCGCGAGAACCAGCTAACGCCTTGGTGTAATGATCCCGTTTCTAATCCGTCTGGTGAAGCGATTTACGTGCGCGATGAAGACAGCTTGGAATTGTTTGGCGCCACGGCTCAGCCGCTTCGTTCTTTTAATCAAGCGAACAACAAAGCCAATCAAAGTGCATTTGTTGCTCATCATGGTCGTGGTTATAGCTGTTTTGAACATCAAGCGGATGGTTTGGCGCTGACCTTATTGCAATACGTACCTTTGGCAGATCCGATTAAAATTTCACGCTTAACTCTGCATAACCAAACGGGGCGACGTCGTCGATTCTCTGTTACGTCTTACGCCGAATGGGTGTTAGGCACAGCTCGAGGAACGTCTGCGCCATTTATTACCACGGATTTGGATTCTGCTGGTTCAAACGCCTTATTCGTTTGTAATCGCTGGAATGTGGCGTTTCCGGGGCGTGTTGCTTTTGCCGATATGGGCGGGATGCAGTCGACCTGGACGACAGATCGCACCGAGTTTCTGGGACGCAATGGTCGCATGAATGCACCAGCGGCTTTGCTTAGGGATTCGTCTTTGTCTGGCAGCATTGGCGCAGGACAGGATCCTTGTACTGCACAGCAATCTATCGTTGAGCTTGAACCGGATGAATCGGTGGAAGTGGTGATCTTGCTGGGGCAATGTGCTTCGGTCGGCAAAGCCCGCGATTTGATCGAGAAATATCGCCATGCGGATTTGGATCAAGTGCTGGCTGACGTGACACAGCATTGGGATACCTTGTTAGGCGCAGTTCAGGTGAAAACGCCTGATCGAGCGATGGATATCATGCTCAATGGTTGGCTGCTTTATCAGACGGTGGCGTGTCGAATGTGGGCGCGTTCAGCGTTTTATCAAGCCAGCGGCGCGTATGGTTTTCGAGATCAATTACAGGACGGTATGTCGATGACATTCCGCCGACCGGATATGACCAGAGCGCATATTTTGCGTGCGGCGAGTCGTCAGTTTGTCGAGGGCGATGTACAGCATTGGTGGTTGCCTCATACCGGGCAGGGTGTGCGTACGCATATTTCTGATGATAGAGTCTGGCTGGCGTATGCCACGGCGACCTACATTGAAACCTCGGGTGATGTGTCTATTTTGGAAGAAAAAGTCGCCTTTATCGAAGGGCCGCCTTTGCCTGCGGATCAGCATGATGCGTATTTTTATCCTACGGAATCGGATGAGTCTGCAACCTTGTTTGAGCATTGTGCTCGCGGTTTGGATCAATGTCTTGAACTGACGGGCGGAAATGGCCTGCCATTAATGGGCACGGGCGATTGGAACGATGGTATGAACCGTGTCGGGGAAGGCGGCCAAGGGGAAAGTGTTTGGTTAGGTTGGTTGCTGATTCGTACCATCAATTTATTCTCGCCCATGGCGCAAATTCGTGATGAAGACGAACGAGTACAAAACTGGGTAACTCATGCCAGTAAAGTAAGAGAAGCCATTGAAGAAAAAGCTTGGGACGGTGACTGGTATCGTCGGGCGAACTTCGATGACGGCAGTTGGTTAGGTTCTAAAGACAACGACGAATGCCAAATTGATTCTATTGTGCAATCTTGGGCGATATTGTCTGAAGCGGGCGAACCAGAACGCGCCGCGAAAGCCATGGAGTCAGTCGAGCAATATCTGATTCAACCCGAGTCAAAACTGGCGTTATTGTTTACGCCGCCATTTGATAAAACCAGCCATGATCCGGGTTATATCAAAGGCTATCCACCGGGCTTACGGGAAAACGGCGGTCAATACAGTCATGCCGCTATGTGGGCGATTTTAGCCTACGCTAAATTGGGGGATGGTAACAAAGCCAGCGACTTGTTTAATTTGCTCAACCCGATCAATCACGCACTGAATGCGGAAGACACCGAGCGTTATAAAGTCGAACCTTATGTGGTCGCGGCGGATGTATATTCGGTTGCGCCTCACACAGGCCGCGGCGGTTGGACTTGGTACACAGGCTCAGCGGGTTGGATGTATCGTGCAGGAATGGAAGGCATACTTGGTATTCATCGAGAAGGCAAGGAACTGACGATTCAGCCTTGTATTCCGTTAGGTTGGCCGGGATTTGAAGCCACCGTAAAAGTCGACGATACGGAATACTTTATAACCGTCGAGCAATCGGCTGATCGCGCTCATTTTTCAAAAACTGAAGACCCTATAGAAGACTCTTTAGTACGAAGTGGAATCCGAGCTGTGGTGGATGGCATGGATATTCAAATCACCAACAACATTGTGCGCGTACCACTGGATGGTGGAACACATAAGTTGAATATTTCATATTTGTAATTTTAATAAATAGAGCAGGTGGTTATATTTTCAGCCTTACAAAAAGGGAAGTCTTGCGTCGACTTCCCTTTTATTTTTGTTAGCAAATTCTAGTGTCGCTTTTTTAATACTCTGTGCTTTATGACTCTATGTTAGTAGAGCACTCAGCTGAATATTCTAAGGCTTTTTGATAAATATTTTCTGCCTTTTTAGACTGATTTTTCATATCACTAATATAAGATGCAATGACTTTTTTGGTAATTGGTCCCCATACCGGATTGGTATTAACATTGCTAATTATTTCAATAGTATGGCCAGCTTCAATAGCTTCTTTTCGGCCTGCAGCGTCTAGATTGTCTAGTGCTTTCCCCATGACTCGTGACCAATGTTCGCCACTATGTTTATCCATAATTTTCTTAAGATTATCAGGCAGGTTATTGTAGGCACGCTTATTCATTGTGGTTATAAATGAAAGAGTGTAAAGACCTATTTCTGTATGATGTGTTAACAGTTCATTTAGGCGGAAATCTTTCATTGCTTGCCATGGAAAGGCGACGCCTTGGATAACCCCCCGTTGTGCGGACTGGTAGGTATCAGGGGCTGGCATACCAACTGGATTTGCGTTCATTGAACTGAGTAAGTCTGCTACAACAGTTGTTGCTCTGCGTATGCGCATTCCTTCTAAGTCACTTGGTTCGAGAATTTGCTTTTCACTGGTGTGAAGATGTCCAGGCCCATGAACAAATAGGAATAAAGGATGGGTATCCGTGTATTCACTTGAAATAAGTTTATTGTCATAAAGCTTTTGAATAGCGCAGCTTGAGTTTTCAGCAGTGGTAATCAAGCCTGGCAGTTCGACCACTTGTGTAAGTGGAAATCTTCCAGCCATGTAGCCTTGAGCGGTAACTGTGATATCTGCTATACCATTTACTGTTGATGCATAGCTTTGTGCTGCTTTAGCAAGAGTTTGACTTGGGTATATTTCAATTTTTAACTGTTTATCTGAGTCATTTTCGATTGAGTCAGCCCAGTCTTGTATTACATTGCCAACACTTGAGTTAGCTGGCCAGAAGTGAGCTAGACGTAATGTGTAGGTTTGTGAAAATGCTAAAGTTGTCCACAGACTGCTTAAGCAAAGAGTCGAAATTATTAGTTTGTTTTTCATGTTTATTACCTCTTTATTATTGTTTTAGTGGTCTTACATTTTTCTAATTACAAAGACTAAGCAGCACTCTTAGTCTTTTTTAATGTGTTGGGCATTCATAGCAGTGCCACTATGAATTAGCTTAAAGCGAAATGGTTTAAGTCAGCTGTGATTCGATAATACGGCGAGCTCGATTCGGGGCAACGTCAACATGTATGTCTAACATCGTCCTATTTTTAAAGTTCTGCATATTTTTGTATTGCGCTTCAATGACCACTTTGTCTTCATCAAAAGTCAGTCTTGTTTGTTCAATGACTTTTTTCGCAGTCTCTTCTGGATCATGTTTTGGGTTGGTCGACATAGTCCATAGATAGTGACAAGTTGTCTCTGTTTCAGGCGTGATCCCATGGAAACCTTTCATGTGGAAGCCATCGCGGTTTGGGTTATCTAGAGAGTCTGAGCCCGCATCTACTGCCCCCGTCCAAATTTCTAAATGAGATATTTTGAAGAGAATTTCTTGCCAGCGATCGATTTTTCCTTTGAACGGATAGGCTGCGGTGTAAGTTGGAGGTGGAACTGAATCGGGCATATGACGGACAACACGAACCATTTTTTCGTCACTTTCAACTTTGGTTTCTGCAGTCATGTGCAATTTTGCATTACCGCCGATGGTATAGAGGTGAACATATCCCAGATGGCTAAGATCTAACAGGTTGTCGTGTATTAGCTGATAAGGTGCTTCGTAGTGATAGACATCGCCATCAAATAGATATTCTGGGTTGTTATGAACTGGATATTCTGGTGGTGTACAGGTTGGTTCTTGCGTATTTTCATCCCCAAACCAGATCCAAATAAGATGGTTTTGTTCGCAAATCGAATAAGTCGATACTAAGGCTTTGCGTGGAACTTTGTCTTGGCCCGGAACCTCAACGCACTTACCGTCGCCATTAAATAGCAACCCGTGGTAGCCACAACGAATGCCGTTATTTTCAATTGTGCCAAGTGACAAAGGCAAAGCGCGGTGACAGCATCTATCCTCAAGCGCAGAGACCTCTCCATCTGAAGTACGGAAAAAAACAATTTGATGATTGAGGATTGTGCGAGCTAAGGGCTTATCTTTCAATTCAGAACTCAAAGCAGCCACGTACCACATATTGAGTGGAAATAAGGACTTTGTTTCGACGTCAGTATTGATTAGTTCAGCTGCGCTCATATGTTGAACACTCATAAAACTCTCCTTCTTATATTTGTTTTGACTTGCTTTGATGTGGCACTAAAGATCGAGCACCAGAGTTTTGGTTAGTGACCTTGAACAACAAGGGGTAAATTTATCGTTCTTAGCGTGTTCTTCGCTGGATAAAAATTGATCCCTATGGTCAGGTGTGCCTGATATGACTCTTGTTAGGCAGGAGCCACATATGCCTTGTTCGCAGGACACATTAATTTCGATACCAGCGTCGTCTAACACTTCAAAAACTGAGTTATTCTCAGGAATGTGAAAGCGTGCGCCAGAACTCGCAATCTCAACTTCAAACGCTTGATTTGCTGCGTTTTCAGTTGGTACCGCAGTGAAATGTTCTTTATGTAATCTTGCTTCTAACCAACCCGTTTCTTTAGCAGCAGAAAAAACAAAATCCATAAAACCATTTGGTCCACATACATAGAGGTGAGTTTGGTTATTGGCATCGAGTAGCGCTTGGCGAAAAGATTTCGTTTCATCTCCATCGAAATAAAACGTGCTCTTATCTGCAAAGTCGCCTGAAATTATTTGTTGATAAAAAGCGGTTCTATCGCGGCTGCGAGTGAAATAATGTAAAGAAAAAGAACGATTTTGAAACTGTAAGTCTTCCGCCATGGATAGAATTGGAGTGATTCCAATTCCTCCTGCAACTAAAATATAAGATGGAGCGTCGTAATTTAGCTCGAAAAGGTTTCTAGGTTCCGAAATGCTAATCACATCTCCTTCCTTTATGTTTTCGTGTAAAGCTTTTGAGCCACCACGGGAGTTTGGATCTTTTAAAACCGCGATTTTATAGCTATTTGTTTTTTTTGAATCATTGTAGATGGAGTATTGTCGAGTGATGTCGCGACTAACTAGCACGTCTATATGAGCACCAGGAGCGGCTTCAGGAAGTTTTTTATCGTCTACATTCGTAAGTTCAAAACTAACGATACCGTTAGCCTCAATATTTTTTTTCTTAATAAGAACGTCAATCATTTCAAGCTGCCTTAGTTATTTTTAGTTGGCTCTTGCTATGTTTATAACGGCAATATAGTTGTGATGTCAACTAAATAAAGTTGCTATAGCAACCTTTTTTGGCCGGGTTTTATCATGAAATAATGAGTGGATTGTTATAGATTTATTTTTTTAGACGGCAGACGTTATCTAAATCATTCATCTATAACGTCTTTAATAAGTTGAGTTTGGGTGAAGTGAGGGGAGTATTGAGGCGATTATTTTGGGATGTTAGGGCGGAAATTATTTACTGTATTAACGCTATCATTTAAGCGGTTTAGGAACTTTACTAAGGTATCAATCTCTTTTTTTGTAAAGCCTTGTAGTAAGAGTTTTTCACGAGCAATGGCAACTTCGAAAACTTTATCGTGCAGAGCTCTTCCTTTGCTGGTCATCCAGATGATAAGTCGACGAGCGTCTTCGGGGTCAAGGCTAGAGTAAACGTATTGTTCTTGTTCTAGAAGTTTTAGAGATCGACTCACGCCAGACTTGTCTAAACCAATAACTTGGCACATACGATTAGCTGATATGCCATTCTCAACAGCAAGTAATGCAAGTAATCTCCATTCTACAATGCCTATACCAAAAAATTCCCGATAAATAGAAGATGCACCGCTTGATAGTTTATTTGCCAAAAAAGTAACAAGGGCAGGAACATAGTATTCTAAATTAAGGGCGGGGGTATCTTCGTGCTGGTCGTTAGACATACCTATAAGTACTCATTAGATGGATGAAATCATAGTTCATGGTTGTGATGAATAAATAATATAAAATTATCAGTCAACTCAATGTATTAGCTTATGGTATTAACGATTTGCTGCTTTGACAATAGATCATGGTTTTTAACTCTCGATCTCGTGTCTTTACTGTTACTGCAAGAGCGACTGGTTTGTTAGTTAGTATTGTTTATCTCAAGAGAATCTTGAGCAATTTAATATGCAATAAGATTAGGGGATATTGCCCCTAATCTTTATTTATTTTTCTCTGCTAGAAGCTACACAACAGGGCGTTCTTCGTATTGCGGGATATCATCGCAGATTTCATGCCATTCGGCTTTTGAACCAACAAAGATATGTGAAGACGGTTTGCCTTCTATTTTTGTGTCGAGTGTGCCAATGCGAAGACGAAGTAGCTCTGGCATGTGTGGGCGTCGGCTATAAAGTGGTGATGCGCATTGTTTGCAAAAGACACGGAAAACACCAGGTGTAGATTCGTATTCAGCCAGTAGTTCTTTGCCTTTTAACAAGGCGAAGGCGGTTGTTGGAATAGCTGCATTGGTAGCAAAAGCAGAGCCGTTGGCTTTACGACATTTTTGACAATGACACTGCATGATGTCGCCCAATTCACCTTTTATTTCGTATTGCACGCCATTACATAAACAGCTTCCCGATAACATGTTTTTCTCCTTAATTGAGGTTGGCCTTACCAGTTTTCAGTTAAACGCTTTGCTTTGGGCAGACGACTTTTGTGGCTTTTAGGTGATACATAGTTACTTCTGGGTGGCTAAAGAAACCCATTTCCCAAGGATTTTTCTGGATAAAGAGTTCTTGAATTTGTTGGAAAACTGGGTTGCTTTTGGGGATTTCATAAACATCACTTTTGATGATGCTGTAATTCCATTCGATAGCTTCTTCAAAAGTAAAGGTAGCACGACCATCGATAGCAAAGTAACACTGATTGTTGCGACTTAACAGCTTAGCCTTAAATGTGCTCGGGAAGGTAATAAAGAAAATATCATCGTCAACAGAGGATAAGAACGCCATAACAGTGGAATGTGGTTGCTGTTTGGCATAAGTCATCAAAACGCCAATTTTATTGTCGTTTTCACTGTCGTCAATCTCGGGCGCGACAGTAAGCGGGCTGTGTGGTAGATCGATAGCAGGGCGACTATCGCTTGGGTGTTCATAGTCATTCGCTTGGAAAGATTTAGCAATGCTAGCGCCATAGTAAACTTCGTACTCAAGGGCATTTACTTGTGCTTTTTTACCCGTTGTTGATGTAACTATGCCTTTGAACGACGAACGGTATACTTTTAAATCTGCGTCGTATTCCGATACGCCGGTACGATTGTCTAGATGTATGGTGACTTTTTGATTGGACTTGAGTTGATGACCATTGGGAAAGAAAAGCTCCAATGACGTGTCTGTAAGAATGTTTACACCGCAGATATAAACATCCATTTCGTTATCTTGGGAGCCGTAAGTGCCGGCTACGCCAAGTACTTGTTTACCAATGAGATCACTTAAAGCCAACTGCGTCATCGTGTTTTCCTTAATGCCTGCCAAAATGTGCTTGCTATTGATTAGTTACTTATGCAAAAAAGTGTATCAGAAAATACGTTCAGCGATCATAAATAAGCATGCCTAAATTGAATGAGCTGAGTACTGATTAATTTTAGTTTTTATTTCTTTCGATTCATCTTCCAGTGCTGCAATGAAGTCATCTAAAAACGGGTTAAAGGGGCGGTGTAAGGGCAAAAGTATATTGATGGTAAATGGGTAAGACACATTCAATGGACGAATTTGCAGACCATGATCAATAAAGTCCAATGCTGTTAGTGGATTGATGATGGCAATTCCCGCGCCTTTACTTACCAACTGACAGACAGACGCGGCAGTTGGTGTTTCTATCACGGTTTTACGATTGATTCCAAGCCGATATAGATCTTCATCCAATTTTATTCGATATGGATCGTTAGGCGATAAGTTAATAAAAGGCTGGCCTTCGAAATCACGGATATCAATGATGTCTTTTGCTAATAATGGATGATCATTTGGCAAAATACAGACTTCATCGATACTTAACAAAGGTTTAAGTATGGTGCCTGACGGTGAGTAGTTGTTTTCAGTCAACCCCAGGTCGTATTGTTGGTACGTTAAGCTTTGTTCTAAATATGGCGGCTCTTGCACAGAGATGGAGATACCGACATTTTGGTTTGTATCTAAAAACTTCAGACATGCACCCGGTAACAGAGACTGGGAAAAAGCTGGCAATGTTAGTACTGAGAGTCTTCCTATCTGATCTGTGCGTAAATCCTCAACGGTTGACCAAATTCGTTCTAAGCCAATATACGAACGTTTTACTTCTTCAAAAAGCGTGTAAGCGGCGTTACTGGGTTTGAGTCGGCCGCGCACTCGTTCAAATAGGCTGAACCCTAATACCTGTTCAAGTCTTGCCAGTTCTCGGCTAATGGTCGGTTGTGAGGTATGCAACATATCGGCTGCGCTGGTTACGCTTTCCGCTGTCATCAAAGCATTGAATATTTCAATTTGTCGGAATGTTAGTTTCATAAGTCATATCAGAAATGAATGGAATTCGAATAAATAGATATTATTTGTATTTTTGGACGGACGCTATGATTGATTCATCTTAAATAACTTAAAAAATTGATTCGAGTAATCTATAGGAGCACGGTTAAGTGACTATTTTTAATCCCAATACACTAGTAGAAATAACTCAGCAATTTGGTACACCTGCATGGGTGTACGATGCGGCAATCATTCGTCATCAGATCAGACAGTTAAGGGATTTTGATGTCATCCGTTTCGCGCAAAAAGCCTGCTCAAATACACATATTTTACGATTGATGCGAGAAGAAGGTGTAATGGTTGATGCTGTGTCTGCTGGAGAAATTGAAAGAAGTTTAGCGGCGGGCTACAGCAACAGCGACAATTCTGAAAGCATTGTTTTTACCGCAGATCTGATAGATCGCGAAATAATAGAATTGGTTATTCAACACGATATTCCTGTCAATATTGGCTCTATGGATATGTTGCATCGAATTGCAGAAGTCGCTCCTCATCATCCAGTTTGGATACGTGTGAATCCTGGGTTTGGCCATGGCCATAGTGAAAAAACCAATACTGGTGGACCAAATAGCAAACATGGTATTTCGCTAGAAGATTTGCCGCAGACCGTTGCTCTGATTCAACAATATGGTTTGGATTTAATTGGCATTCATATGCACATTGGTTCAGGTTCAGACTTTGTACATTTGTCTCAAGCCTGCCAAGCCATGGTCGAGGTGGTGAAGTTAGCCAATGTGGATATCCGAGCCATTTCTACTGGTGGTGGGCTTCCTGCGCCTTATACAGAAAATGACGTAGAATTAGATACCAATAGTTTTTTCCGATTGTGGGATGAGGCGCGTAAAGAGATAGAAAATCATTTAGGCCATGTTATTAAACTAGAAGTAGAACCGGGACGATTTTTAGTCGCAAACGCGGGCGTTTTGGTGGCGGAAATCCATTGTTTGAAATCAACGCAGCAGCACAATTTCATTCTAGTCGATGCTGGTTTTAATGACCTGTTAAGACCGAGTATGTATGGCAGCTATCACAAAATAGAAGTGATTCATCAAGCAACAAATCAGCGGCAAGCAAGCCCATTGTTTGATCCGCTTGAGTATGCGGTGGCTGGACCTTTGTGTGAGTCCGGTGATGTGTTTACACAAGATGCCAGTGGCGTGATTTGCCATCAAATACTGAATAATCCTAGGGTGGGCGATTTGCTGGTGTTTAATGATGTTGGTGCATATGGAGCTTCTATGTCTTCAAATTACAACAGTCGACCGCTGGCGCCTGAGTTTTTGATCGATGGAGGGCATCATCGCCTCATCAGAAAAAGACAAAACATAAGTGACTTGTTAGCGTTAGAAAGCGTGTAATTTGACTGAGATTCTTCAACGATAGAATGAGATTAAACAAGGAACTGAAGAGGAAGCAGATTGATTTCATTCTATTTTGCTGGTTACACTGAATAAACATTATTTATAAATTCTTTAAGGGGTTGCCAGTGAACCAGACATTTGAAGCGATATTTAAAGACAATGTTAAACGCATGCATTATCAAGTTGATGGACTGAGTTCAGATAAAAGCCATATTCAGGTGGTTATTTGGCCAACGTTTTCTGGATTGACAGATTTTGAAAAAGGTATTGCGGATCATATTGCGTCACTAGGGTTTTCAGCAACAGCGCTTGATTTGTATGGTATAGATCAGAATCCAGTAGAGATGGAGCAGAAGCGTGCCAAAATGGGGGCCTTGGTTGCAGAAGCCGACCCACTACACGAGTTACAAAATGAGCTAACACAATCAGCTTGTGATGCTATTCATGGTAAAACCATCGTCCATATTGGTTTTTGTCTAGGTGGTCGCTTGGCTTTGGAAGCAGGTCTGCATCTTGAAAACAGTGCTGGAGCAGTGAGTTTTCATGGTTTGATGAGTTTTTTCCGTGCTCAGTCGGAAGAAAAGGCTAATACGAAAACAAAAATTTTGGTTTTAAATGGTCACCAAGACCCGCTGGTTACAGAAGACGACGCTCAAGAAGCAAAACGTTATTGGACAAGTTTAGCGATGGATTTCCAGTTTGTTGACTTCAGTAATACCATGCACTCATTTATGTTACCGAGTGCGAATAATCCAGAGCATGGTAGTCAATACAATCCATTAGTGGCAAAACGTGGCTATAGCTATTTAGAAAGCTTTTTAGAAGAATTTATTTAAGTCAAAAGACAACATAAAAAAGCCTCGCTTAAAAAATTAGGCGAGGCTTTTTCGTTTTAACGCGCTGGTACTGGTCGATCCACTAAGGCTTCGCCATCACGGTTAAATAAGTAGCAATCTGCTTTTTTGATGCCTACTTTTACACTTTCACCATTGCGAGTTAGGTTAGAGCCGCTGACTTCAATGGTAAGTTTGCTGCCTTCAAATTGGCCGTATAGATAGGTAAGGCCACCTAAGTGCTCAGCCACATCAATATCAAGGTCAATAGTCAGATCGGCGTCTTGGATATTTTCTTTGATATGTTCAGGACGGATGCCGAGTTTTACGGTTTCGTTGACAGAGATCTTGGTTCCATCTACTTCCATCTCGATACGCTGATTTGCGATATCAATTACAGCTACGTCTTTATTGTCGATACTGACCACTTTACCTTCGAGGAAGTTCATTCTTGGTGAGCCAATAAAGCCCGCGACAAATTCGTTGGCAGGGTTGTGATAAAGCTCAAGCGGGGAGCCGACTTGTTCGACATTACCTGCACGTAGTACGACAATTTTATCAGCCAATGTCATGGCTTCGACCTGATCATGTGTCACGTAGACCATAGTAGCTTTTAGTTTGTTGTGCAGCTGCGCGATCTGAATGCGCATGTCGACACGAAGTTCGGCGTCCAGGTTGGAAAGTGGTTCATCAAACAGGAAGACTTCTGGTTGGCGAACAATCGCACGACCGATGGCAACGCGCTGACGTTGGCCACCCGACAGTTGTTTGGGTTTACGATCTAGCAGTTCATTAAGTTGTAGAATATTGGCAGCATTGCTGACTTGTGCTTTGATTTTCTCTGGCGCTACGCCATTCATACGTAAACCAAAACTCATGTTTTCTTCCACTGTCATATGTGGGTACAAGGCATAGGATTGGAATACCATAGCAACACCACGATCAGCTGGTGCCACGTTGTTCATATTCGTGCCATTGATCTCTAACTTGCCATCTGTAATGTCTTCAAGGCCTGCGATTAGGCGCAGTAGGGTGGATTTACCACAACCAGACGGGCCCACAAAGACCACAAATTCACCGTCTTGCAAATCTAAATTGACACCATGAATTGTCTCAATGTCATGAAACCGTTTGATGACGTTTGTTAGTTTTATCGTCGCCATAATGGACTTTCCTATGCTAGTTAGAGGCCATAGCCCCCATTCGGGTGGATACTTTCTTACAAGCGTCTTTGACCAATGTTTGAAAGTGTTGGAAACGCGTATCGTCTACACGAAATTTTGGAGCGGTAATACTGAGCGCGGCAATGGGTTCGTTTCTATGGTTTAAAATCACCGAAGCAGCGCATTGAATACCTTCTTCATGTTCTTCTAAATCCAAGGAAATTTTGCTTTCACGAATCTTGATAAGATCGTCTCTTAGCATCTCTTCGTTAATCAGCGTGGTGTCTGTGTGCTTGATAAAGCGCTGTTCTTTGATGGCTAGGGCTAATTGATCTTCATTGAGAAACGCCATCATGGCTTTGCCGACACCAGTACAATAAGCAGGGCCTTTTTTGCCGACTGCAGAAAATAAACGCAAACTTTTCTGGCTTTCTAATTTGTCGATGTAAATGACGTCGCCACGATCAAGAGCAGCAAGGTGAATGGTTTCACCGGTTTCATCCCACAAATGTTTCATCTGATCAGCTGCTATATCGCGCACATCAATTTTTGACCAAGCTTGGTGTGCTAATTCTAGTAATCCATAGCCAGGATGATAGAGCTGAGTTACTTCATCAAAGCGAACCAAGCTCTTTTCAGTTAATGACATCAAGGTACGATGTGCTGTGGCTTTCGGTAAGTCCGTTTTATCTACTAATTCTGCAAAGCGTAATGGCACAGGCGTCATGCAAACTTCTTGCAATAGGCTAAGTGCTTTGTCTAACGATGAGCCTCCGCTCTTAGTTTCTTGCTCTGTCATGGTTAGGTTTCCTTAATTTCTATTTTTATAATTTTCTAAGGTCGATTTAGCCTCTAAAAAAGCCTTAAAAAAATGTTCTAAATTGAGTATTGCAAAAAATGGAACTTTATTCCATTATTTTATTAGACGAGTTGTCGAAGGTAAATTCAGATAACAAGTAGAGCAATTTATAAATTAATAAAAATAAGAGGTATGTGCACCATGCAGAAGTTGCATAGCAAGCAGCAGCAATGGATGCCGGTTTTGTTCTTAGCGCCAGCAGTCATTTTGTTTGTGGTCTACGTTATCTTTCCTATTCTCCAGAGTATCTGGTTGAGCTTTTATGAATGGGATGGAATTGGTGAAAAAACCTTCGTAGGCTTTAGTAATTACATTGAACTTTTCGATGACTATCAGTTTTGGGTGGCGTTAAAAAATAACCTGTATTGGATGGTCTTCTTCATGTTAGCGCCGCCAATTGGGTTGGGTATTGCGTTATTTCTTAATCAAAAAATCATGGGCATACGTTTAGTTAAGTCTATGTTTTTCTTTCCTTTTGTTATTTCTCAAGTTGTCGTGGGTTTGGTTTTCTCTTGGTTCTATGACCCTTCTTTCGGACTTTTTAATAAGGCAATTGGCTTATTTGGAATGGAGCCTGTGGCGATCTTGTCCGATGAAAATTGGGTGACGTTCGGCATCATAGTCGCGGGGCTATGGCCGCAAATTGCTTACTGCATGATCTTGTACCTCACAGGCTTAAATAATCTCAACCCAGATCAAATCGAAGCAGCGCGTCTAGATGGCGCTCATGGCTGGAAAATGTTGCGTCATGTGATTTTACCTCAGCTACGTCCCGCCACTTTTATTGCTGTCGTGGTGACGGTGATTGGTGCGCTACGAAGCTTCGACCTTGTGGCAACCATGACCAGCGGTGGTCCATTTGGCTCATCCAGCGTTCTTGCTTACTTCATGTATGAGCAATCAATCTTTAACTATCGTGCTGGATACGGTGCTGCGATTGCGACTGTGTTGTTCTTGATTATGGATATTTATATCGCCTACTTTTTGTGGCGTATGCTGAAGAGTGAGAAAGCCTAATGTTTCCAACTCCTATAGAAAAAAGATCATTACCCTTTAACTTGAGCTACCGCGTTGCGGTTTGGATTGCTTTATTTCTTTGGTTGTTACCTTTGATTGCCGTCATGATGACATCTGCTCGTTCAATGGCAGATATTAATGGCGGTAATTATTGGGGAATTCCGACTGAGTGGATGTTCTTTGAAAACTACACCATGGTGTTTACACAAACGCCAATGCTGCGCTATTTGCTTAACTCGCTAATTATCACTTTACCAGCTGTGTTTGGCGCCGTTGCCTTGTCGACACTGGCGGGTTATGCCTTAGCTAAATATAAGTTTCGCGGTAATGTGGCGCTTTTTGCCGCTTTCATTGCCGGCAATTTTGTACCCTTTCAAATCCTGATGATTCCAGTGCGTGATTTGACTATCAGTATGGGGCTGTATGACACGGCGTCTGGTTTGATTCTTTTCCATATCGCTTTTCAAACCGGTTTTTGTACCTTGTTTATGCGTAACTTCATTGTTGGTTTACCTGATGAATTGATTGAAGCTGCGCGTGTGGAAGGCGTGAGCGAATGGCAAATTTTTTGGCATGTGGTGTTGCCATTGGTTCGTCCTGCTTTGGCAGCCTTATCTGTACTGATTTTCACCTTTATTTGGAACGATTACTTCTGGGCCTTGGTATTGGTACAAAGTGATGAAGTACGTCCGATTACCGCCGGTATCAGTGCACTGAAAGGTCAGTGGATGGCATCTTGGCAGCTTATTGCAGCTGGCTCTATCGTAGCGGCTCTGCCACCAGTTATTTTGTTCTTTGCCATGCAACGTCACTTTATTGCAGGCTTAACCTTAGGCGCTACAAAAGGATAATTGATCATGTCTGAAGTGAAGAATGTGTCTTTTTATCGACAAGACTTGCTAACAAAGGACTTGCTAGGAAAAGAGCAGCAAGGCAAAACCTTGGTGATTGCTTGCCCAAAGCAAGGCGCACCTGAGTTGTTGTATTTTGGTGATGCTTTGCCCAAAACGACAGATTTAGCCAGTGTCTATTTGTCACAGCAGGCAGCCATACCGCAAGCGATGATGGATAAACCAACGCCAATGTCGTTGATTCCTGAAGCCGGTCGCGGTTGGTTGCAAACGCCAGCGGTTGAAGCCATTGCAGAAGATCGCCCAGTCTGGGCTGCGTGTTGGTCTTTGGTTGCCGTGGATGAAAAGCAAAGCGGCTTTGTCATTCGTTTGGAGGACAAGGTTGCGCAATTGTCAGTGGCGTTGAACATTGGCTTGTTGTCTTCTGGTGTATTACGCCAACAGTTGACGCTGACCAACCAAGGTCAAGCGAATGTCACCGTCCAACGCTTGGCGTGTACTTTACCCGTTGCCAGTCAATTTACTGAACGAATGGGATTTTATGGCCGCTGGTGTCAGGAGTTTCAGCAAGAGCGCAGTGATTGGTACGCCACTTGGTTGCAAGAAAACCGCAATGGTCGCAATTCTCAAGCGAACTTTCCGGCCGTTATTGTGGGTGAACAAGGCTTTGGTGAGCAACAGGGTGAGCTTGTTGGTGCGCATCTAGCGTGGAGCGGCAATCACAGATTAAAAGCTGATTACACCGCGGAAGGTCATCGCTATTTGCAAGCCGAAGTTTTGTATTTGCCGGGGGAAATCGTGCTGGCTGCCAATGAATCAATCTCGACGCCAGAATTCTTAGCCGCACACAGTACTTCTGGTTTGAACACCATGAGTCAACAATTCCATCAAGAAGCGCGCCATCGCCTGAAATTAACCAAACCTCGTCCTGTGCACCTCAATACGTGGGAAGCGTTTTATTTTGACCACGATATGGCCAAGCTGAAAGCGCTTGCGAAAGCGGCTGCCGAAGTGGGTGTCGAGCGATATATCCTCGATGATGGTTGGTTCCGTGGTCGTCATCACGACAAAGCGGCATTGGGTGATTGGTTCGTTGATGAAACCAAATACCCAGATGGATTACTGCCATTGATTAGCTATGTGAGAAACGATCTTGGTATGGAATTTGGTCTGTGGTTTGAACCTGAAATGGTCAACCCAGATTCTGATTTGTTCCGTGCTCATCCTGATTGGGCATTGCAATTACCTCAGTACGAACCAGCGTTGGCGCGTAATCAATTGGTTTTAAATCTTGCCAAACCAGAAGCTTACCAATATATCCGTGAGCGTTTATTTGCTTTGTTTACCGAGTATCCGATTGATTATGTGAAATGGGATATGAACCGAGACTACACTCAGCCGAGTGGCGATATCGCACCGCAAGCCCATGCTCAAGTTGAGGCATTGTATCGTTTGTTGAGCGAGCTCAATCAGGCGTTTCCAGCAATGGAAATCGAAAGCTGCTCGTCTGGTGGCGCGCGAGTAGATTTTGGTATTTTGAATTTCACCAAACGCTTTTGGGCGTCTGATTGCAACGATGCTTTGGAGCGTCAAACTATTCAACGTGGCTTTAGCTATTTCTTACCGCCTGAAGTGATGGGCTCTCACATTGGTCCTGATAAGAGCCACACCACAAGCCGTATTCATGACGTAGCATTCCGAGTAGGCACAGCCATGTTGGGACATTTGGGCATTGAATGGAATTTGCTAGACGCCAATGCAGAGCAAAAAGTAACGATTGCTAATTGGCTCTCTTATTACAAACAGTACCGAAGCGTTTTGCATGAAGGCAATAACTGGCGCTTGCCAAGTGCCGATGGGCGAGCGCAAACCCAATGGGCGCTGAGCCAAGACAGAACGCAAGGCCTAGCTGTTTACTGTCAATTAACCATGCCAAAGCAAGCGCAAACTTTACCGATTCGCTTACCTAATTTATTACCAGATCAGCTCTATCGAGTGAACGTTCTGGAGCATAGCCCATTGCCAGGTCATCTAATGAAAGCCTTGCCTGCGTGGTGGAAAAAAGACCTTATTTTGAATGGTGCGAGTTTGAGTCAAGTTGGACTCAGATTACCTATATTTGACCCTGAATCTCTAGTATTGCTAGCGATTCAAGCCGTACCTTTGATGGAGAAACATTGAATGAGCGATAACAATAACAAAGATAAAAAACCATTACGCAGTCAGCAATGGTACGGCAAGTTGGATAAAGACGGCTTTATTCACCGTAGTTGGATGAAAAACCAAGGCTTGCCAGATCATAGTTTTGATGGTCGCCCAATTATTGGTATTTGTAACTCGTGGAGCGAACTGACACCGTGTAATTCACATCTGCGTGAATTGGCGGAATACGTGAAACGTGGTGTTTGGGAAGCGGGCGGCGTGCCGCTGGAGTTTCCTGTGATGTCTCTGGGCGAAACCCAAATGAAGCCGACGGCGATGCTGTTCCGTAATTTGATGAGCATGGACGTTGAAGAATCCATGCGCGCCTATGGCATGGACGGTGTTGTGTTATTGGGCGGTTGTGACAAAACTACGCCTGCACAACTAATGGGTGCGTGTTCGGTGGATTTACCGACCATTGTTGTGTCATCTGGCCCAATGCTAAACGGCAAATATCGCGGCAAAGACATAGGTTCTGGTACGGATGTATGGAGATTCAGTGAAGCGGTACGTGGCGGCAAAATGAGCCTTGATGCTTTCATGCGTGCTGAGTCGGGCATGTCTCGTTCTCGTGGAACTTGTATGACCATGGGAACGGCGTCGACTATGTCCTGTTTAATTGAAGCCTTGGGTATGTCGTTACCAGAAAACGGTACTTTGCCAGCAGTAGACGCGCGTCGTCAGGCACTGGCTCACATGACAGGCGCTCGCATTGTCGAAATGGTCAAAGAAGACTTAAAACCATCTGATATTTTGACTAAGACGGCTTTTGAAAACGCCATTCGTGCCAATGCGGCGATTGGTGGCTCAACCAATGCGGTGGTGCATTTGTTGGCGATTGCTGGTCGTGTCGGTGTGGATTTGACCCTAGAAGATTGGGATCGCATCGGTGCGGAAATTCCTTGTCTGGTAGATTTGATGCCTTCTGGCCGATTTCTTATGGAAGACTTTCATTACGCCGGCGGTTTCCCCGCGTTAATTCAGCGTTTGAGTCACCTGTTTGATATGAACGCCAACACGGTTTGTGGCGCTACTTTGGGTGACATTACCGAAGGTGCAGAGTGTTTCAACGAAGAAGTTATACGTCCCATCGATAAACCTTTGCGTGCAAAAGCGGGCATTGCGGTATTACGCGGTAACTTGTCGCCACTAGGCGCGATCATTAAACCGAGCGCAGCCACCCCCGCTTTGTTGCAACACACGGGTAAAGCCGTGGTGTTCGAAAACATCGAAGACTACAAAGCTCGCATTGATGCACCAGAGCTAGAAGTAGACAAAGATTCTATTCTGGTACTGAAAGGTTGCGGGCCAAAAGGTTATCCGGGTATGCCAGAAGTCGGCAACATGGCGTTGCCAAGCAAGTTGTTAGAACAAGGCATTACCGACATGGTTCGCATCAGTGATGCGCGTATGAGTGGCACGGCGTTTGGTACTGTGGTGCTGCATGTTGCGCCAGAATCGACTGTAGGTGGGCCATTGGCCTTGGTGCAAAACGGTGATGAAATTACCCTTGATGTAGAAGGTCGTGGTTTGCATTTGCATATTTCTGATGAAGAAATGGCAGCTCGTAAAGCTGCATGGCAACCTGAAGAAAGTGATTATCATCGGGGTTATGCCAAACTGTATATCGACCATGTAATGCAAGCCGATCAAGGTGCTGATTTGGATTTCCTTGTTGGCAACAGTGGGTCGAAAGTGAGCAGGGAGTCTCATTAATGACAAATAATAAAAACAAAACTGTCTTTCCTAGTTTGGCTGGACGTCACGCTCTTGTTAGTGGTGGCGCGTCTGGTATTGGTGAAGCCTTGGTTCGAGCGTTAGCTCAGCAAGGCTGTTTGGTGAGCTTTTTCGATATTGATCAAGCAGCAGGCGATAGCCTAGCAAAAGAGCTAAACGATCAAGGCTTGAA
Organism: Marinomonas sp. BSi20584; assembly: GCF_002792415.1. Taxonomy (NCBI): domain Bacteria; kingdom Pseudomonadati; phylum Pseudomonadota; class Gammaproteobacteria; order Oceanospirillales; family Oceanospirillaceae; genus Marinomonas; species Marinomonas sp. BSi20584. The sequence goes on along the minus strand of NZ_KZ454884.1, from coordinate 89,278 downwards.
AGCGCATTTTAATTTGGTTGATTTGACTGAAATAGACACGCTTCAACAAGTAATTACTGAGCGTATGGCTGATTGGGGCGCGATTCGCATTCTGGTAAATAATGCCGCTAATGATCATCGTCATACGCTACAAGACATGACGTCAGAAGCGTTTGATAAATGTATGTCGGTCAATTTAAAACATCATTTCTTTGCCGCTCAGACCGTCGCGCCTGCCATGGCGGAAGCCGGTGGTGGTAGCATTATTAATATGAGTTCCAACTCTTGGATGTTGGGGCTGGCTGGGTATCCGGGTTATGTAACGGCAAAAGCGGGTATTTCAGGGTTAACCAAAGGCTTGGCTCGTGAGCTTGGCGTTCAGAAAATTCGTGTTAATACGGTATTGCCCGGCTGGGTTATGACGGAAAAACAAAAGCGCTTGTGGTTAACGCCAGAAGCTGAAGCCGAATTAATGACACAGCAAGCGCTGAAAGAAAAAATTGAACCAGAAGATGTGGCGGATTTGGTGCTGTTTTTGGGCGCTGATGACAGCCGTATGATCTCTGGACAAAGTTTGGTTGTGGATGGAGGGCGTTTGTAATGACCCAATTCAATCCTGTTTCACAACCTGCTGGTGGCCAAGCGAGCTTTATTGCCGTTGATTGGGGAACCACCAATTTACGTGCCTTTTTGATGAATCAGGATGGTCATATTCAAGCCCAGCGCGACAGTGACCGAGGCATGTTAAAGCTCGGCTCTGCTGAATTTGAAAGTGTATTATCTGATTTGTTGGGGGATTGGCTAACATCTGATCTGACCATTTATATGGCGGGTATGGTGGGTAGTCGAGGTGGTTGGCAAGAAGTGCCTTACCAACAATGTCCTATCAAGTTAGAAGATTTGTCCGAGCACCTTTTTTGGCTGACCACGTCGTTACCAAACAAGGTAGCGATCGTACCTGGCTTACGAGGTACGGGGGTGGCAGGTTTGCTTGATGTCATGCGTGGCGAAGAAACGCAATTACTGGGCGCGCTTGATTGGTTAGAAGAGCAAGGTCGTGCCGATGAGTCACCAATATTTTGCTTGCCGGGAACCCATTGTAAATGGGCGCAAATCACTGAAGGCAAGGTGACGCAGTTTTCTACTTCAATTACAGGTGAGCTTTTTGCGCGTTTGAATGACGAATCGAGTTTGGTAAAAGGCTTGCCTAAATCGGATCAGCTCAACGAAGAAGCTTTCAAAAAAGGCGTGCAAGCCAGTCTACAGGCGGGCGGTATCTTGCATCATTTATTTAGTGCTCGTAGCCGTTTTGTGTGTGGTGAACTGGCGGCAGATGAAGTGCGAGATTATTTGTCCGGTGTGGTGATTGGTCATGATGTGAATGACACGTTAGAAGCTTTAAAGGTGGTGTCGTTAGAAGTGCCAAAAAGTCCTGTACTGATCATAGGTAGCGAAGCGCTTAGCGAACGTTATGCTCTGGCTTTGTCTTCGCGAGATCTTACTTCTGAATTTTTAGCGGCTAACGAAGCCAGTATTCGTGGTTTAAAGCGCTTGGCGAATCGTCAGGCAGTGTCGGCAAATAACCCGACTACAGGAGCGTTATGATATGAAACATTCTTTTAATGCATTGATGCAAGAATTCCCGATGGTTGCCATTCTTCGTGGTATTAAACCTGATGAAGTAATTGAGCATGCTCAAGTGTTAATTGCTGCGGGCTTTCGCTTACTCGAAGTGCCACTTAACTCGCCTGATGCTTTTACTAGTATTCGTTCTCTTCAGGATAAGTTTGGAGAGCAAGTATTGATTGGCGCTGGTACGGTTTTGACCATGACGCAATTGACCGAATTGGTTGCCACTGGCGCAAAATTAATGGTTTGCCCACATACGGATGTCGAGTTGATTAAAGCTGCCAAAGTAGCTGGTTTATACGCTATGCCAGGTTTTTTTACCGCGAGTGAAGCGTTTGCAGCGTTACATGCTGGTGCAGATGCGGTGAAACTGTTTCCTGCTGAAGCTTTGCCTACGATCAATGTGGTTAAAGCCTTGGGCGCGGTGATTCCCGCCGAGACTTGGTTGTGCCCTGTTGGCGGTGTGACGCCAAACAATGTGGCTGATTATTTAAATGTTGGTGCTCGTGGCTTTGGTCTAGGTTCGGCTTTGTATAAAAAAGGTCAATCTGTAGAAATGACGAAAGCCAATGCGGAAGCCTTTATGGCTGCTTGGAAGGCCTATCAAAAATAGCTTTCTTTAAGTAGACAAGACAAGTTGGAGAATAAAAACAATGAAGCAAATTAGTACTCAACGCCATCAGTTAGCCGAAGGGCCATTTTGGAGTCAACAAGAACAAGCATTGTATTGGGTTGATATTCCAGCCTGCCAGGTATGGTGTTGGCATCAGGCATCTAATGAATACCAACATTGGACTTTGCCCAAAAAAGTATCAGCGGTGTTTACGACGCAAAGTGATCGTTTGTTGGTGGCGTTGGCGGATTCTGTTGCTTATTTAGATAAGACGACAGGTGAGTTAGAGCACCTATGTGATTTGGACACCGATATTCCTGGCAATCGTAGTAACGATGCTAAATGTGATCCAAACGGTGTGTTGTGGCTTGGCACTATGGATGATGCAGAAGAGAAAGCGTCGGGTCGGTTATGGAAGGTTACACCGGAAGGCAAAAAGACATTGATGCTGGAAGGGGTTGGTATTTCCAATACTTTGGCATGGGACGAGTCTCGTGGCCGCTTTTATTTTGGCGATTCCATGACACGAAAAGTGCATATTTTTCCGTACCCAGAATTTTATGACATCCGTAGCCAAAAACCATTTTTTGAGGTGAAAGAAGGCATCGGAGCTGATGGCTCTTGTATTGATTCGGAAGGCTGTATTTGGAACGCCAATTGGGATGGTGCTCGTGTTGTGCGATACAACCCAGAAGGCGAAGTGTTGCAGACGATTGAATTACCCTTCTCTAAGCCAACCAGCTGCGTGTTTGGTGGCCCTGATGGCAACACGCTATTTATTACATCCGCCAGCGTGGCGACCAGTGAAGACGACTTGGCTAAGCAGCCGCTTGCAGGTCACGTCGTTGCGATTGATTTAACAACAATAAATATTACTGGCGCGCCAAGCCAGCCATTTGCAGGAGCTTAAAATGAAATTAGGTGTGTGTTATTACCCAGAACATTGGCCAAAAAGTCGTTGGGTTGAAGATGCTCAACATATGCGACGCATTGGTATTCAGTATGTTCGAGTTGGCGAGTTTAGCTGGAGTACGATTGAGCCAACTCCGGGTGAACTGCATTGGGAGTGGCTGGATGAGTCGCTAGATATTTTGCATTCTGAGGGTTTAAAAGTCATTTTAGGTACGCCAACCGCGACACCACCAAAATGGTTGGTTGATCGTCATCCGTCTATGTTGGCAAAAGATGAAGCGGGGCGAGTACGAGGTTTTGGTTCTCGTCGTCATTATACTTTTGCGAGTTTGGAATATAGAGAAGAATGTCGTCGCATGGTGACCATGATGGCTGAACGCTATGGTCACCATCCAGCGGTGGCTTCCTGGCAGACAGACAATGAATATGGTTGTCATGATACGGTGTTAAGTTATGCCGAAGCTGATCTTGCTGCGTTTCGTCTTTGGTTGGCAGAAAAATACGGCACGGTAGAAGCGTTAAATAAAGCCTGGGGCAACGTGTTCTGGAGTATGGATTATCGCTCTTTCGAAGAAATCGAATTGCCGAATTTAACGGTTACCGAAGCCAATCCTTCTCACCGTTTGGACTTTCAGCGTTGCTGTTCAGATCAGGTGGTTGCTTTCAACAAACTACAAGTGGACATTTTGCGTGAGCATTCTGCTGGCCGTGATTTAGTGCATAACTATATGGGGTTCTTTACGGCATTTGATCACCACAAAGTCGGTCAAGATCTTGATGTGGCGAGCTGGGACAGTTATCCATTGGGGTCTTTAGACAAAGAGCCTCTTTATACTGAAGATGAAAAACATACTTATTTGCGAGTCGGTCATCCGGATGCAGGCGCATTTCATCATGATTTGTATCGCGGCTGCGGTAATGGTCGTTTATGGATTATGGAGCAGCAACCAGGACCTGTGAATTGGGCGCCACACAATCCAACGCCTGCCGATGGTGCGGTACGTTTATGGACGTGGGAAGCTTTTTCCCATGGCGCTGAATTGGTGTCGTATTTCCGCTGGCGTCAGGCGCCATTTGGTCAAGAGCAAATGCATGCTGGCTTGTTACGTCCTGATGCGCAAGAAGCTGAAGCGGCAAAAGAAGCGACCTTGGTGGCGCAAGAAGTGAAAGTCTTGGCTGAATCAATTGGCCTTGATGCAGATGAGTTAATGTCCCTGCCAAGTGCTGGAAAAGTAGCATTGATGTTTGATTATGACGCTTGTTGGTCTTTAGATATTCAGCCTCAGTCGCGTGCTTATCGTTACTTTTTCTGGTGTTACCGCATGTATGAAGCCATGCGCGAACTTGGCTTATCTGTGGACATTGTTCCAAGTAATGCGCCATTAGATATGTATGAATTATTGGTTTTACCTGCTCAAGCGCATATTACCCCTGAGCTGCAGAATCGATTGAATTCCTACCAAGGTGTTTTGCTCGCAGGGCCAAGAACAGGTAGTAAAACAGAAACCTACCAAATACCTGAGAACCTTGCTCCGGGTCCGTTGGCTAGCTTATTACCATTAACAGTAGAGCGTGTAGATGCGTTGCCTGAGCATACTCAGCCAGCTGTTTCTGGCCGTTGGGGCGCAGGTAAATTAAAGCATTGGCATGAACAAATTAAGACGGAATTACCTTGTTTGTTAAAAGATGATGGTGGTAATCCAGTGTTAATGGGAGAAGGCCGTCACTATTATCTTGGCTCTTGTATTGATAATACTCTGTTAAAAGCTAGCTTAGCTAAGTTGTCTGAAGTGGCGGGATTATCGACTTACTATTTGCCAAAAGGCGTTCGAGTGAGAGAACGAGGCAATGTGATTTTTGCATTTAATTACAGCTCAAATACGGTTGTTTTTGAGCCTCAGAATGCAGAACTTGTCATTGGTTCTAAGTGTTTAGGTGCAGCTGATGTTGCCATTTGGAAAAAACAATAAACAGTAAAAGTAGCTATTTAAATGGAACTTTGTTTCGTTTATTGATTAATTTTTTTGTTTGGTCAATACTGAAACTTGGTTCCAATTAATAAAAACAAAAAGAGGGCTTATTTACATGAAAAAAATACAATCCTTATTAGTAGGGGCAATGGCATTAGGTGCAATCTCTATCGCTAATGCTGGTACCTTGGTGATTAATTCTGATCAGGCAGATCCAGCACCAAAGAAAGCGTTCACTGAAATGGTGCAGAAGTTCGAAAGTGAAAACCCTGACATTACAGTAAAATACAACCTTTACGACAAAGAAGGTTATAAAACGGCTATTCGGAATTGGCTTTCTACTACGCCACCAGACATTGTTTTCTGGTATTCAGGCAATCGTATGAAAAGCTTTGTTGACCGTGATTTGTTTGAAGATGTTAGTGATATTTGGCAAAAACTCGGTTTGAAAGAAATTATGCCTGCAGCGACAGCGGCTTCTACATTGAACAATAAGCAATGGGGCATTCCCTACAGTTATTATCAATGGGGTATTTATTACCGTAAAGATATCTTTGACAAGTTAGGTTTGTCTGAACCTAAAACGTGGGACGAATTTCTTGCCGTCAACGCGAAGCTAAAAGCCAATGATGTTACTCCTATTACAATAGGCACCAAGTATTTATGGACTGCAGCGGGTTGGTTTGATTACTTGAATTTGCGTACCAATGGTTTGGATTTTCATATCGATTTGATGGATGGCAAAATTCCTTATACTGATCCTCGCGTTCGTAAAACCTTTGAACATTGGAAAGAGCTTATTGATAAAGGCTACTTCCTAGAAAACCATGCTTCTTATTCATGGCAAGAAGCACAGCCATTTATGTACAACGGCCAAGCAGCCATGTACTTGATTGGTAACTTTATTGTGCCAAACTTTCCTAAAGAACTTGACGGTAAGATGGGCTTCTTCCAATTCCCTATCATTGATCCAGCCATTCCTATTGCCGAAGATGCACCAATGGAAACAGTTCATATTCCAGCAAAAGCAAAAAACAAAGTTGATGCTCGGAAATTCTTGGAATTCATGGCTCGTGCTGATAATCAAACCATGCTAAATGATGTCTTGCTACAGATTCCACCTAATATTAAAGCGAAAGCACCGGATGACTTTTTCTTGAATAAAGGTGTAGCAATGTTGAACAATGCCGCTGGTACCGCTCAGTTTTATGATCGTGATACTGATCCAAGCATGGCTCAAGAAGGCATGAAGGGTTTCCAAGAGTTTATGGTAAAACCAGAGCGTCTTGATGCGATTTTGAAACGTTTAGAAGGTGTCAGAAAACGCGTTTTTAAATAAGCTTTAATTTGTTTTAATGCAGCGAAAAGCCAGTCAACTTTTTGAGGTTACTTCAGAAAGTTGACTGACTTTTTTGTTGCTGGACTTATTTATTGCTTAGCTATTCTGCTTACTTAGTCAGAGCAGAAACAATTTGGTGAGTGTTGTAATTCATCAATTTCAAGTAAGAGGAAGCAGGGCCATTTGTATCAGAAAGAGATTCTGGGTAAAGCTCGCCGCCCGGTTTTGCGCCTGTTGCATTCGCAATTTGTTTAACTAGACGTGCATCATTTGAATTTTCAATGAAGTAGGTTTTGATCTGCTCTTGTTTGATTTGGTCGATAAGGCTGGCGACATCCGCGGCGGTTGCTTCTGTTTCAGTCGACAAACCAAGTGGCGCTAGGAATTTCACCTTGTATTCTTTTGCATAATAACCAAAGGCATCATGGCTGGTTAATACTTGGCGTTTACTAACCGGAATGGTGTCAATTTCAGCGTGGATTTTCTTGTTTAATTGGGTTAGTTGCTGAGTGTATTTTTGAGCATTAGCTTGATAAGTTGACGCGTATTCTGGGTCAATGTTTTCTAGCGTTTTCTCGATATTGTTTACCCATACAATGACGTTTGGAATGCTGTTCCATACGTGTGGATCGGTCACTTCTTCCCCGTCTTCTACGAAGGTATGCGTGTTGATTCCTTCCGATACAACGGTCGTTGGCTTGTCAGAGCCTGACGCTTTGACAATTTTAGTAAACCAAGATTCTAAGCCTTCGCCGCTAATAAAAGTTGCAGAAGCGTTTTTGATGGTTTTTGCATCTTTCGGAGAAGGAGAGAACTCATGAGGATCACCATTGGCTGGAATTAGACTCGTCACATCAACCAAATCACCGCCTACTTGTTTTACTACATCGGCAAGAATACTAAAGCTGGCAACCACAGGAACAGGTTTTTCCGGTGACGCATGAGCAAGGGTTGTGCCCAGCGTTAAAGTGGAAAGTAGCGTTAACGCGAAAGGTATTTTATTCATTGTTGAATCTCCATTGGGGTTGAGTGTGTTTTTTGACGCAAATGCTTATAGAAGATACCAGCAGGGGCGAACAGCAAGGACAAGATATAAAGGCTTGTTGCCGTCAGTATGATGGTCGGTCCACAAGCAAAATTAAGTTGGAATGAAATGATTAGGCCGAGATAGCCAGATAAAGTCGCTGATAAAGTGGCAATGGCGATCATTTTCGGTAAGGTTTTTGCCCATAGTTGAGAGATAACCGCTGGCAACATCATCATGCCAACCGCCATTAAAGTGCCGAGGGTTTGAAATCCTGCGACTAAGTTCAGTACCACCATCAGCAGGAAAATTCCGTGGTAGATAACGCCTTTGCCGCCGACAGAACGTAAAAACCGTGGATCAAAGCATTCCACAACCAAGGGACGATAAATCAAGGTAAGTAGAATTAACGAGAAGCTGGCGATGCCCCCTATGAGATACAGAGCTTCAGCATCGATGGCTAAAATAGAGCCAAATAGCACGTGCAGTAAGTCAATGTTCGAGCCTTTAATGGAAATCAATAAAACGCCTAACGCCAAGGACGCAAGATAAAAACTGGCGAAGGAAGCGTCTTCTTTTAGATTGGTATTGCGACTGACGATGCCGGACAATATGGCCACGGTGAGTCCTGCAACTAAGGCGCCTAAGCCCATTATTGGTAAAGAAAGTGTCCCGGCTATCATAAAACCAATGGCGGCGCCGGGGAGCACAGCGTGGCTCATGGCGTCACCAATTAGGCTCATGCGGCGCAGCATAAGCAATACGCCAATTGGACCAGAGCTTAGACCCAGTGCAACCGATGCAATCAGAGCACGACGCATAAAGCCATAATCCTGAAAAGGTGCAATGGCGAGTTCGTAAAGGATCATGCGGATTCCTTAAATGGAGTAGAGATTTGGCTCTGCGGGTTGTCCCAGTAATGAATTAAGCTTTTTGCCCGTTGTTTGTTTTGTACCGATAGCGCTTGTCGAGTGTCGCCCCAATAAACGGCTTCGCGAGCCAGCAATAAGGTATTTGGAAAGTGTTGTTCTATTTGTTCTAAGTCATGAAGAATGGCAAGAACGGTACGACCCTCTTTGTTCCACTGAAGAATTAAAGCGAGTAGATCGTGGGTTGTTTGTTCGTCCACCGCATTGAACGGTTCATCTAAAATCACCACTCGGGCGTCTTGTAAAAGCAGTCGTGCAAACAAGGCACGCTGAAATTGCCCAGAGGAAAGAGAACCTATTTGACGCTTTTCCATGCCGGCTAAACCCACTTGTCGCAAGGCGTCTTTTGTCTCTTCTAAACAAGCGTTTGATAAGCCACGAAACGCTCCATTTTTTCGCCATGAACCTAAGCTCACTAAGTCTTCAAGATTTAGAGGGAAGTGGCGATCTATCTCAGCGGTTTGAGGAAGATAGGCAATGTCTTGCGGCGTTAGTTTTCCTTGGTTGATGTGGCCATTGGTTAGGGGGAGCTCTCCCATGATGGCTTTCACCAAAGTGGATTTTCCTGCTCCGTTCGCGCCAGCAATCGCCGTTAAGCTGCCGGCTTCAAATTTCCCGGTCAAATGGCAAACGGCATGTACTCTGCCATAGGAAACACACACGTCGTCTAGGATTAATGTGCTCATGGCAAGGCGACCGCCCAGATAATAAGCACCCAAAGGGCGAGAACTAAAAAACTGGTCAATACGAGTCTTTGTAAAGCCGATTGGCTTAATACACTTTTTTTAAGTCTCATGTTCTAAGTCTCATGGTTGTGCCTTTACTCACGATAGAGAAGTCCACGTAAGTGCTTGTTTATAGGGAGGTTGAGGCTTGCTTGAAAATATAGAAATGTTATATCATAACAAAACCGTTTCCAGTAGTATTTCTTATCTCATGGATGTCGCATTGTTGTGAATGTCCTCATTGTTTAAAAATTAAGGATTTAAATTTTTATGAAAACTTTTTTTCAGCCGCTTCGCTGGGCAACGCAATTACTGCTGCTGTCCGCTGTGGTTTCTACTAGTGTGGCGGTGGCGCAACCGACACAATCCAATACCTTGTCCATCAGTGCTGCTTTTGAGTTCACCAGCTTAGATCCATCAAAAAGTGGTTTTGTTTATAGTCGTATGCAGGTCTTAGAAACCTTGGTTGATGTGGATGAAAACGGTTTATTGCTTCCTGCCTTGGCTAAAAGATGGCAGGTGAGTAAGGATGCCAAAACCTGGACATTTGATTTGCGTGATAACGTGCATTTTCACGATGGCAGTTTGATGAACGCCGATGCGGTTGTTAACAGCTTGACCATTGCACAATCTAAACATGGCGCTTTAAAAAATGCCCCAATTGATAGCATTCGTGCCGAAGGGAATAACAAAGTAAAAATTACCCTGTCCCATCCTTACACGTTATTGGGTGCAGTGTTGGCGAACTACGCCAATGGTATTTTGTCTCCGAATGCTTACGGCAAAGACGGCGATGTGCTTGCGTTGTCGGCAACAGGTCCTTATCAGCTATATCAGTTTTCGCCGCCACATAAATTGGTTGTTGAAAAGTTTGATGATTATTGGGGTAAGAAAGCCAGCATTCCTTATGCAAGTTACTTAACAGGTCACCGTGCGGAAAGTCGCGTTTTGCAGGCTCGAAGCGGTCAAGCCGATATTGTGTTTGGTTTGGATCCTGCCAGCTTGCCTTCGTTAAAGCGTTTGCCTAGCTTGGAAGTTCACTCTAATCCTATCCCAAGAACCATAGTGTTGAAGTTAAACAGTGGCCATCCTTTTATGAAGGATGTTAAAGCGCGTAAAGCACTAAGCTTAGCGATCAACCGCCAAGGTATTGCGAAAGGGATTTTACGCATTCCAGGCTCAGAAGCGGACCAACTTTTGCCTGCTTCTATGTCTAACTGGCACTTGAGTAATGTAGCCAGTAAAACGGAAGCTGAGGCGGGAACGCCGGAATCTCTGTTTGCGTCTTTAGGTTGGAAGAAAAACTCAAAAGGCTTACTGGAAAGAGACGGTGAGCAATTTCATTTGACCATCATTACTTACGCGGATAGACCAGAACTGACCACTGTGGCGACGGCGATTCAAGCGCAATGGCAAGCTATTGGTATCGAGACAAAAGTCGAAGTGACCAATTCTAGTGCCATCCCAATGGGTCACCAAGATGGTTCGTTAGAAGTGGCGTTGATTGCGCGTAACTATGGTTTTATTGCCGATCCATTAGGTGTGATGTTGTCTGATTTTGGCTCCAATGGCGGCGGTGATTGGGGGGCAATGAATTGGAATAATGAAAAATTAAGTGCAGGTTTGATGACATTGGAAGAAACGTCTGATCCTGTGACATACAAAAAAATTGCTCAGCGCAGCGCTCAGATTATCTTCGACGAACGCCCAATGATCCCAGTGTCTTCTTATGTTCAGCAGACGTCGGTTAATAAGCGAGTGAAAGGTTTTCATTTTGATCCTTTTGAACGTAGCTACTTTTTGAATGACATGGAGTTCGTAAAATAATGAAGGTAATGCTTTTAAAAAGGGCACTTCAGTTGATTACTGTGGTGTGGGGAGTAGGCACCCTAACTTTTATCTTGATGCGTTCTTTACCTGGAGATATGGCGTATCGAATTGCTGCTAGTCGATACGGTCAGGACAATGTTGACTCTCATGCCGCTGCTTTGGTGCGCGAAGAATTGAAGTTAGATCAAGGGGCTTTAACTGCTTATTGGCATTGGTTGACGGATCTTCTGCAATTCAAATTAGGCGATTCGTTAGTAAGTGGTTTGCCGGTGATGGACACTGTTCAACACATGCTTGGGCATTCGCTGTTGTTGGCTTTTACTGGACTTATGCTGTCTGTAATGATGGCCGTACCATTGGGTTTACTGAGTGCATGGCGCGGTAATCATTTAGATTCTGTGCTGATGGGATTGTCCAGTGTGATTCGTGCTATGCCGGTGTTTGTCTTGGGCGTGTTGTTTATCTTGCTGTTTGCTCTTCATTGGAACTGGTTTCCGGTTGCGGGATTTGGCACGCCAGCGCATTTGGTTTTGCCAGCTATTACCTTGGCGTTGAGCTTAGCGGCGGTATCCAACCGAGTGGTAAGAGATTCAGCTAAGCGAACTTTTCAGGCTGCGTTTTATCAATTTTCTAGAGTGAAGGGGTTATCTGCTTGGCAAACGTTTCGACAGCATGGTGTGCGCAATATTGCGGTGCCAGTTGTAGCGTTTTTCGGCATTCAGTTAGTCAGTATGATCGAAGGGATTGTGATGATTGAGTCGTTATTTTCGTGGCCAGGAATTGGACATGGTTTGGCTCATGCTATTTTTGCTCGTGATATTCCTGTTATCCAAGGTGCGGCTTTGGTGATGGGGATTCTGTTCGTACTGTTGAATACCTTGGTGGATGTTATCTGTTTGTGGATTGATCCAAGAGGAGCGAAAACACTATGAAGATGAATAAATCTCAATGGGTTGGTCTGTCTATTTTATTGGCATTACTGGCGTTCTCGTTATTGGTGGTTGGGTTTTCGCCTTACAGCATTTCTCAACAAGATTTAAATGCCATTATGGAGTCACCTTCTGCGACACACTGGCTTGGTACGGATCATTTTGGTCGAAGTATGCTGACGCGTATGGCCCATGCGGTGGGCTTGTCTTTTGTCTTAAGTGTGTTGTGTGTGCTGACGTCATCTTTCGTCGGTACGGCCTTTGGTGTGTGGGCTGTGTGGGGTGGAAAAAAGGTCGATCATGTCATGGGTGTGATGGTCAATATTTTGCTTGCTTTGCCAGGTTTGGTCGTTGTGTTGTTGTTTGCTGCAATTGCACCAGGCTCTTTTTTGGTCTTGTACTTGGCGATTTCTCTGGTGCAATGGGTGGAATATTTTCGTGTGGTTCGCGCCGTTACTCAAGGCGTGATTCAAAGCCCAGCAAGACAGTCTTCCGAGATGATGGGTTTTGGTCGTTGGTATCAATTTAAGCGTCATATTTGGCCTGCCATTTCCCCTTCGGTTTTCACGTTAGCGGCTTTTGGTGGCGCTAATGCTATTTTGACTATGTCGTCACTTGGCTTCGTTTATGTGGGCATTCAGCCGCCTTTGGCTGAGTTGGGTTTGATGACGGTTGAGTTATTCCCTTATTACAGCGAAGCACCTTGGTTGTTAGCGCAACCTTTGATTGTCATCGCTTTGATGGTATTTTCATTTCATTTATTGGCAGGGAAACGAGCATGAGTGTATTGCTAAAATTAACCAATGTAGCGGTTTATGTGGGCGACACTTGTTTGCTAGAGCCAATTTCTTTGGAATTAAAGCAAGGTGAGCCACTTACCATTTTGGGCCAGACCGGTTCTGGTAAGAGCTTATTAGCCCAAGCAATTATGGGATTATTACCTGAAGAGTTAAGTATCACAGGTCAGATTGATGTTTTTGGCAAATCGATGAGTATTAAAGAACGTCAGGCGCTGTGGGGCAAAGAGTTAGTGATGCTTCCTCAGGAGCCTTGGCACTCCCTTGATCCTTTAATGAAGAGTGTTGATCAGGTAAAAGAGGTGTATCAATTTGTACGTGAGAAGAGTAGCCAAGAGTCTCTTACGATTGCTGAAGATGATTTACGTCATGTTGGCTTGGCAGGTAGCGGACATAAACGACCAGATGAACTGTCTGGCGGTATGGCACAACGCCTTGCGATTACCGCCGCTACAGCAGGTGGTGCGCATGTTATCTTGGCGGATGAACCAACTAAAGGACTGGATGTATCACGTCGTGATGGCATTGTGCAGTTGCTTCAAGCTCGTTCGAATTTGGGCAGCTTACTGACGATTACCCACGACGTAGCAGTTGCTCGTCAGTTGGGTGGTTTGCTATTAGTGATGAAAAAAGGTCGCTTGGTTGAGCAAGGTGAGGCGACTCAAGTACTTGATTATCCAAAAGACGATTATACGCGCGAGTTGATAGCTGCCGATCCTAGTGCTTGGTCTGACATGGCTCCAACGTCTAGACAAGACCGCGCCGAGAGTATTCTTGTTGCAGACAAGCTAACGTTAGAACGAGGTGGACGAGTCTTGTTTGATGGACTGTCTTTTACTATCAAGCAAGGTGAGGTGGTTGGCATTGTCGGTGATAGTGGTTGTGGTAAATCGTCGCTTGGGGATGCCTTGCTGAATCTGTTGTCGATTTCTGCTGGTAGCATTGTTCGTTTGAACCAGGCCGCCAAGCCGCACCAATGGTTAAAACTGTATCAAGATCCGCCGTCGGCGTTTTCGTCAAGTGTGTCTCTCGGTCAGTTACTTGATGATTTGATACTTTTGCACGGTCTTGATAAAGCTCGTATTGCACCGTTAATGGCTCGTTTGAGATTGCCGCAAGGGATTCTCGAGCGTAATTGCCTAGCGGTTTCTGGTGGTGAATTACAACGCTTTGCTATATTGCGGGCCTTGTTATTGGATCCAGTGTTTTTATTCGCTGATGAGCCGACTTCTCGGCTTGATCCAATCACTGCCAAAGAGGTGACGGCCTTATTGGTAGAATTGGCTAGTGAAGCGGGTTGTGCAGTTTTACTTGTTAGTCATGACCCAGCGCTAGTTCGGAAAACCTGCCATCAAATTATAACCTTATAGTATGCAGAAAAAGTGCTAATGACATTGAGTGGAGTATTCTTGGCACTCTTGCTCAATGTTATTAGATTGGATCAGTTCATGATTTAAACATGTAAATGAGTGATTTGAATCCACCTTGAGGTTTCACTTTACCTTAGTCTATGGTCTAATTTTTTCTAACTTAACATCGTATTGGGAAAAATTATGTTGTTCAAAACTTCACTCTCTGTTGCCTTGGTTAGTGTTACCGCTCTTTTCACTTCAACTGGTGCCTTGGCATTTGACGATTATTGCACGCCAAAGTTAGATGCTTACTTGAGCAACGTTCAAAAGACAGTTGATTCTAAATATGTTTCAGAGCGTCAAAAAGACGTTGCACAAAAGGTTTTAGATAAGGTTAAAGCCAGCCGTAATGACACTAAGGATTGTGTATTGATTGATAAGTTACTTCCATAATTTTCTTGGGAGGTTTTGGTTAGCAGATCCCTGGTTTTCTGTTATGTTTTATCAGGCAGGGCAATACATTAATGAGTGTTGTTAAATGCCTTTTAAAATGTGGCGAGTTTAGGGGAAATGGATGGATCAATTAGAGGCTGCTTTAAAGGTGGCCAGATCTCTTTTAGGAATGTCTTGTGCTGGATTGCTTTTTCAAGATGGCACAATTGTTTTTTCTGGTGAAGTCGATAGCCTTCATCAGAAAAATTTTTCAGTCAAGTTATCTCGCTTTAATACTTTTCCTTCCTCTCAATACTCCGATATAAAAAACACACCTTCGGCACATGTTTTGTTTTCTGACTTACCCAATATTGCTAGTTGTATTGTCGAGCCTTTAAGTATTTATGGTGCTCGATTTATTGCCTTAAGCGATACTCCTTGTTTGCTCAATAATGAGTTGTTGGAAGAATATATTGATTCTTTAGTAGGCCTTTTTTCAGCCTTAATGGCCTCATTTTCAACGCAATTATCTTCGTTGTCGTATGTAGATGGAAGCCCCATATCAATTGATGATGGTACAACTGCACAAAAACGAACGTTGAAGACGTTAAAGAACTTGCATGAAGTGACGGCTAATTCAGATTTGTCGTTAGATGAAAAGCTGCAAAAAATTCTAAAAGTTGGTGTGGACCAATTTGCCTTACCTTTTGGGCTTATCAGTTTAATTGATGGTGATCTTTATCAAGTTGAATACAGTCATACGCCAAATGGAGAAGTACTTCCTGGAGCACAGTTTGAATTAGGTAATACTTACTGTGTACATACCCTTAGCAGTGATTTACCGACATCCTATTTTCATACAGCCATCAGCGAGATAAAAGAACATCCCTGTTATCAAAATTTTGGTTTAGAAGCCTATATCGGCATTGTCATTAATGTCGCAGGTAAGCGCTGGGGTACGCTTAATTTTTCCAGTCCAATCCCTAAATGTCAGCCTTTTGGTGAGGACGATTATGAAGTGATGAAATTGCTTGCTCAGTGGGTTGGTAATGAAATGACTCGTTTTCATGATAAAGCCATGCAAACCCAATACGAAAATGAATTGCGCGAGCAAAAGATATTTTTCAAGTCTCTTTTTGATAATGCGCCTGAAGCGATTATTCATGTTGGAGCGAACCGTGAAATTAAGATGCTGAATCCTGCATTTACTGAGCTTTTTGGCTATAGCCTTGATGAGTTATACGGTAAAACAACCCAAGTGCTCTACGCTGAGGAAAGTGAGTTTATAAGGAAGGGCGAATTACATAATGTAGATATGCAAGATGTTTTAAATCGCTATCTTGTTAGTTATAAAAGCAAGCAAGGTAAGGTTTTTCATGCCGAAACGATAGGCAGCATTATTCGAAATGCCGATGATAGTTTGGGTGGATATATCGCGCATATTCGTGATGTGACTGAGCGTTTAGCGGTTGAGCAAAAGATGATAGATACCAACTTGCGATTATCTATCGCTGCTGATGCGGCAGGAATTGGTGTTTGGGAGTTCGATTTACAAGACAGCACTCTACAGTGGGATGATTGGATGTACCGTCTCTATGGTTTTGCTGAGGATGAGCGTACTTCACCACTTCAAGTTTGGGACGATTGTGTTTATACAGAAGATAAAAATAGATTGGCAGAAGTATTTTCTAGTTTAGAAAAGAGTGGTGCGTATTTTACGACTAAAGAAGATGCTTCGCATATTTCTAAAGAATTAGATTTTGATTTCAGAATTAAACGTAAAGACGGGCAGGTACGTTATTTGAAATCTAATGGTGCCATTGTATTTAATAAAAAAGGCCATGCATCACATCTTATTGGTGTGAACATGGACATTACCTCACGAAAAGAAACTGAGGTGCTTTTACGTAATGCGAGTGATCAAGCGGTTGCAGCCAGCAAAGCTAAAAGTGACTTCTTAGCCACCATGAGTCATGAAATTAGAACACCATTGAATGGTGTGTTAGGTATGGCTGAATTGCTTTCAGGTACAAAACTGAACCCAGAGCAAACCACACAGTTAACTGTGCTAAAAGAATCTGGTGAAGGGCTTTTAGGTTTGATAAATGATTTATTGGATTTTTCTAAAATAGAAGCCGGCCATATTTCAATTGAGCGTGTAGATTTTAATCTGGAAAAAGCGATTTATGATGTTATTCGTTTGCTAATGATGAGAGCGGACGAAAAAGGCATTGATTTATTGATTGAATATGATGAGGTTTGCCCTAGATTTTTGGTGGGAGACGTTTTCCGTATTAAACAAATATTAACCAATTTAATCAGTAATGCGATTAAATTTACCAGTATCGGTCATGTATTGGTCTCAGTTAAAGGGATTGTTGACAAGCATGGAATGGTTTCTATCACTATCAGTGTTGCTGATACTGGAGTGGGCATTGCAGATAAGGTTCAGCCGCATTTGTTTACAGCCTTTGTGCAAGCTGATAGTTCAACGACTCGTAAGTTTGGAGGTACAGGCTTGGGGTTGGCGATAACTAAGCAGCTAATAGGCCTGATGAATGGCAATATCTCTTTATCAAGTAAGCTGAACATAGGGTCTACTTTTACCGTGACATTTGCGTTGCCAGAAAGTCATGCAATGTCTTATATTGAAACTGTAGTTGATGAGAATTTATTACTTGGTAAGAAAACCTTAGTTATAGATGATAATGAAACGAATTTAACCATCCTTAAAAACCAGCTCAGGTCCTGTGATATTTATGCGGATGCAGAAATAAGCCCTGTCGATGCTTTATCTCGAATCGAGCAGTCAATTAATGACGGTTCGCCATATCAGATTATTGTTTTAGATTATTTGATGCCTGAGTTAGATGGTTTAATGCTATCTAAGCTCATTCGAGAAGTGAGTGGATCTTTATATCAACCTATCATTTTAATGACGTCTTCAGCAGGGCGTTTATCTCAGGATGAGCTTTCTACCGCTGGCGTTAATATGAGTATTGTTAAACCAATGAGTGCTTTGGCACTAAAGAAAGGCCTAGTTTCTGCACTGTCTTCTAATTTATTAGGTCATCAGCTTTCTTACGTAGAGGTGAATGACGAGGACGAAGTGAAGGATAACCTGAATGGCGAGAAAAAAGGTCTTATTTTGGTTGTAGAAGATATGAAAGCTAATTTAGCCGTGGCGCAGGGTATTCTAACTAGAATGGGCTTTGATGTTATTGCAGCTGAAAACGGTAGAGTTGGTATAGAAATGTGGACATCCCATCAGCCGGATCTAATTTTTATGGACTTGCATATGCCTGTAATGGATGGGCTGTCAGCTATGCGCGCTATTAGGCAGGCTGAAAAAAGCAGTGGTAATCGACGTGTTCCAATGATTGCATTGACTGCTGATATTATGCCAGAAACATTATCAGAAGTATTTCGTGCTGGTGGCGATGGCTTAGTGCCAAAGCCTTTTAAGCAAAAGGAGTTTATAAGTATGCTAGATGAGTGGTTACCAAGTGGTCATCAATCACCGGATGAGGCTTTAAATAAGCATCAGTCTACAAATTCTATTTTTGATGTTAAATCAGATGTTATTATTGATGAATCTGTTTTGAATGAATTAAAAGTATTGTTGGGGAATGATTTTACTTTATTGATTGATGCATTTTTTGATGATGCACAGAACATCATGGTTTCATTTGATAAGATGTTGAGTAAAGAAGATGAAGCCGACTACGCATTAATCTCTCGTCTTGCCCATAGTTTGAAATCTGTTAGTCAAAATGTTGGTGCAATGACCATGTCTTCAATGGCTGCGCAACTTGAGCAAGAAAGCCGTCAGGGTGATGCGCCGGATCTAGAGGCTAAACTGCAAGAGATTCTATCAATGTATCAGAATGTGAAAAATAAACTTCAGGGTATGCTGTAATGCCAATGAAAGTGTTAGTGGTTGATGATACCAACACGGACCGTTTGTTGCTGAAGCTTCACTTGTCAAAGCTAGGTTATAGAACGATAGAAGCCAGTAATGGGCAGGAAGCCATAGAGCTGTTTATGGCTCATTCACAGGATTTGGATCTTATTTTAATGGATGTCCAAATGCCCTATATCAATGGCTTTGATGCCGTTAGATCTATTCGTAAAATACAAGAGCAACAAAATCAAGAGTGGTTGCCAGTTATCTTTTTAAGCGCTAGTGCAGAAGATGATGATATAGAAGGGGCTATTTTAGCCGGCGGCGATGATTATCTTATGAAGCCAATCAGCCAAAAAGTTCTGTCGGCAAAAATGTTGGCTATGCAACGCATTGCAGATATGAGGCGTCGCCTTGTTGATTCAAATCTTGCTCTTGAGCAGTTAGCATCAACCGATCATCTAACTGGTGTTGCTAATCGTCGTTCTTTTGAGCTTATGCTAGACAGAGAGATGTCTTTTACTCGTCGTTATGGTGTACCTATGGCATTAGCCATGTTTGATCTTGATAAATTTAAAGTCGTCAATGATACTTTTGGGCATGATGCTGGGGATGCTGTTTTGGCTGAAGTGTCAAAGCGAATCAAAATAGCCCTAAGAGACAGTGATATTATTGGCCGTTTGGGAGGAGAAGAGTTCGGTATTATTCTACATAATGTTAAAGAAGAAGATGTTTTCAAGGTATTTGATCGTTATCGTAAGATCGTTGCCGAGCATCCGGTGGTGCATGAAGGTGCTGAAATCCCTATTACAGCCAGTATCGGTGTGACTATGTATGCAGGTAAACTAGAAGATAAAGTTGCACTATTGAAACGAGCAGATCAATCATTATATGAAGCGAAAGATACAGGCCGAAATAAAGTGATTTACCATCCACTGTAGTGCTGTGAACAAAACTGAAACTTAGTAGCGCAAAAACCACACATAAAAAAGCCGAAAATCGATTTGATTTTCGGTTTTTTTGTTTCATTCTATCCGCAGAAAATTATTAATTACGCAACAGCGGAATTTTGGTTTGCGGTAATTTTTTGATTCACCGTTGCCAATAAAGCTTGGATGGAAGCAGACACAATATCGTTATCAATGGCGACACCGTTGTAACGGTCACCGTCAATATTAGCTTGAACATAGGCAATGGCTTGTGAGTCGCTGCCGACTGTCAAGGCGTGTTCTTGATATTGGATGATATCAACACGCATATTGAAATGTTTACCTAGAGCTTCGCTGAAAGCAGACAACGCACCATTACCGTTACCGGCAATCTTGACGCCAGAGTTGTTACTAATAAGTTCGGCATGAACTGTATCAACATCGTCTTTTGCAAGATCGTATTTGCCCAACTTGTATGGTGTAGTGCCCGTCATAAAGCTACTTTCAAACAAGTTTCTCATTGATTCGGCATCTACAACGCCGCCATCTTTCTCTGCAAACCGTTGAACGATTGGGCTGAATTCTACTTGCAACCAGCGTGGCAAAGCCAAACCGTATTCTTGTTCAAGAGTATAAGCGACACCGCCTTTACCTGATTGGCTGTTCACACGAATGACTTCTTGATAGCTGCGGCCGACATCGCGAGGGTCGATTGGCAAGTACGCCACATCCCAAGGTTTGTCGTCTGTCTGGTTAGCCAAACATTTCTTAATCGCATCTTGATGAGAGCCAGAGAAGGCGGTGAACACCAATTCGCCTGCGTATGGATGACGCGGGTGAACTTGTAACAAGGTGCAAGCTTGAACAACACTTATGATGCGGTCCATATCGCCCAACGCCAACTCTGGATCAATACCTTGGCTGTAAATGTTCATAGCCATAGTGACTACGTCCATGTTGCCTGTACGCTCGCCGTTACCTAGCAATGTGCCTTCGATACGGTCTGCGCCAGCCATAACGCCTAATTCTGCTGCCGCCACACCACAACCGCGGTCATTGTGCGTGTGTAGACTTACAATCATGCTGTCGCGCTGTTTAACATTGCGGCAGAAGTATTCAATTTGGTCTGCATAACGGTTAGGAGTAGAAACTTCTACGGTTGCAGGCAAGTTGATAATAATTTTGTTGTTTGGAGTTGGTTGCCACACATCGGTAACGGCATTGACAACTTCTATGGCGTAGTCGATTTCTGTGCCAGTAAAGCTTTCTGGTGAGTATTGGAATACCCACTCTGTTTCTGGATGTTTCGCCGCGTGTTCTTTTACGCATTTAGCGCCATTGACCGCGATTTGCTTGATGCCTTCCATGTCCATGCGGAATACTTGCTCACGTTGTGTTGTAGACGTTGAGTTGTAAACGTGAACGATGGCTTTTTTGGCACCTTTTAATGATTCATAAGTACGCTCAATCAATTCTGGGCGCGCTTGAGTCAATACTTGAACGTAAACATCGTCTGGCACTTGGTCTTCTTCAATCAACCAGCGAACAAAGTCAAAATCCAATTGTGAAGCCGCAGGGAAACCGACTTCGATTTCTTTAAAGCCAACATCAACTAGTAGAGCGAAAAATTGTTTCTTTTGTTCCACTGTCATTGGCTCTACCAATGCTTGGTTGCCATCGCGTAGGTCAACGCTAGACCAAATAGGCGCTTTGGTGATTGTTTTGTCAGGCCAAGTACGATTTTCGATGGCGACTGGCTTGAATGGCGTATATTTTTTATGGTCAAAAGCTGTGTGGTCAAAAGATGTCATAATCTTTCCCTTCTTTATGTAATTGAGCTGGTAAGCTCAGATTGTTATTTGGTTCACTTGGTTAAGTGATTTTCTATGTTTCTATCATAACTAATTTTTTTGAGTAAAAGATTGCGTTTTTTAATGGAAATATCAATCTAAATAGCATTATATTGCGTAATGTTTCTTATAATTAGCAGTATGGAGCTATTAATATGGGTTTTGATAAGATTGATTTGAATATTTTGCGAGAATTACAGCAAGATTCTAGCTTAACCAATCAAGAGTTGGCAGATCGTGTTGGGCTTTCTGCATCACCTTGCTTGCGACGAGTAAAGGCATTAGAAGAAAGTGGTGTAATAGATCGTAGTGTCACCTTGTTGAATCAGAGTAAGTTAGGCCTGAAACTTACTGCATTTATCCAGATTAGTATGGATCGTCATACGCCAGATCGCTTTGAGGTATTTGAGAAAACGCTAGAATCTTTTCCTGAGGTAAAATCCTGCAACTTGGTGACGGGGCAATCGGCTGATTATTTGATAGAAGTGGTGGTAGAAGACATGGATCGCTATCAGGAGTTTCTACTGGGAAGATTGACGCGTATTCCTGGTGTGACTGGTGTACATTCGAGCTTCTTGTTGCGCAGAATTATAAATCGAACCTCTTTACCGCTAGATCATTTGATTTAGAGGCTTATTTCCTTATTTAGCATTGATATTTTAGCTTTTGACCAAATTAATGGGCGTTATACTTGTTACAGTAAAAAAGTCCCTAGTAGAGAAGTAGTATGAGTGATTTGACAATTAAGCGTCGAGTGATGATTCCCGTGAGGGCGGGCGACGTGATGGCAGAATTTATTTCCTTCAACGGAGATGATTCTGGCAAAGAACATATAGGGATATTTTTCGAAGGAACAAAAGCAAAAGATGACAACAGCATTCCATTGGTTCGCTTGCATTCAGAATGTTTGACTGGTGATGTCTTTGGTTCTGGCCGTTGTGATTGTGGCGAGCAGCTTGATGAAGCGATTGATCGAATTAATGAAGAAGGTGGTTACATTCTTTATTTACGTCAAGAGGGTCGTGGCATTGGTTTGTACGCAAAACTAGAAGCCTATGCTTTGCAAGACCAAGGTTATGACACTTACCAAGCCAATGAGATGTTGCATCTACCAGACGATGGTCGTGATTTCGGTATTGCCGCAGAAATGTTGCAAGCGCTTGGGGTTTCCAAAGTTCGTTTGTTAACAAATAATCCTGATAAAGCGCAGCAGTTAATAGAGCACGGTATTGATGTTGCGGAATTAGTTCCGACCAAAGTGCATGTGAATCAGCATAACCGTTCCTATTTAGAAACTAAGGCTAAGCGTAAACAGCATACTTTGAAGTTCGACTAAGAGTAATGTACAAATTTTGTACTTTAGATAGAATTGCATAAAGATAGAAACAATAAAGGCGCTAGTGAAGCGCCTTTATTGTTTCTATAGTGCTGAACCAGCCTTATTTTTTACTAGGAGCTGGTTTTTTCTTTTTCTTCTTACTGCTTGGTGAGCGAGCTTTTGTTTTTGCTTCAAGTCCTTCAATGCGACCAAATTTAATGTTGGCTTGCATGAAGCGTTGAATCTTTTCAATCATCGGCAAATCGTTAATATCGATCAACGAAATGCAATCGCCTGGCTCACCTTCGCGTGAAGCACGTCCAGCACGATGGATGTAAGAGTCAGCTTTACGTGGAAGACGAAGGTTGATTACTGTGTTTATTTCTGGAAGGTCGATACCACGTGAGGCGACGTCGGTTGCCACCAATACTTGCAAACGGCCACGCTTCATCTGCTTCATGTGTTCGCTGCGGTCGCCTTGCTTCATTTCGCCGTGCAAACCGTCACACATCAAGCCCATTTTACGGATACGTTGAACCCATATGTCAACATGCTCGCGGTTAGAAACAAACAACACCGCTTGCTGAACGCGCTCTTGCGTTAATAGATGTTGTAGTACGGCTTCTTTGTGCTCTTCGCTGTCTACACGGTAAGCTATTTGGCGAATTTGGCTTGGCACTGTGCGGGACGATTCGCCTAGGCGAATTTGCTGCGTCTCGCTATTTAATAGGGCGCTAGCAAAACGTCCCATTTTTTCGCCTTCTAGCGTTGCAGAGAACATCAAAGTTTGGTGTTCTTTAGGTAGTTCTTTTGCAATGTGGTTAATGGCGCTTACAAAGCCCATGTCTAGCATACGGTCGGCTTCGTCGATAACGAAATAAGACACATCTGTTAGATCAAGCCATTGTTTTTCGTCTAATTCAACCAATCTACCTGGTGTTGCAACCAGAATGTCACATGGTTCACTTAATTGTTGTTGCTGCATCCCATATGGCGTGCCACCAATGATAAGGTGAGATTGAATACGAGTATGCTTTGTTAGCTGTTCTACAACATTGAAAATTTGGCGCGCTAGCTCGCGACTTGGCGCCAAGATCAATACTTTTGGTGCAGTGGTAGATTGCTCATCACGGTCAAGAATATGCTGAATAGCTGGCGCGCAAAAGGCGATGGTTTTCCCTGTACCAGTTGGGGCTGTTGCAAGTAAGTCTGAACCATCTAAGGCGATTGGTATAGCTTGTTCTTGGATTTCTGTTGGGGCTTCAAAGCCAAGATCACTAATGGCTTGTTCTATAGTGAAATCCAAATCTAATTCAGCAAATGACATGTAAACTCTCTGTAGCAGGATAAGTGGTACGACCAACTATGAATGTCATAAATTAACTATGAATGTCATAAATTAACTATGAAAATCATAATGAATTTGGGCGTATGGCCACTATAATGGACTGTATTGTCTGGCATGATACCTTGTTTTATGAGGATTCGAAATCTAAACCTCAGATGATGGCTTGATAAGTTAGACCCTTTGTACGCTTTGCTCTAAAATACTAACAAATATTTATAAGAAGACACGTTATGCTGCTATCAGATGAATTGGTCACCACCCAAACAATGACATGGGTAAAAGAGTTTATTGTGGCGTTAAATGTTTGTCCTTTTGCTAAACGTGAAGTGGAACGAGACAGCGTACGTTGCGTGGTGTTGCGATCCAAAAAGATGGATGTGGCGCTAGAAGAGTTGATGGCAGAGGTTCAGTGGCTGGATGAGCATCCAGAAACAGAAACGACGTTACTGATTTTTCCAACCTTATTTAATGATTTCCATCGTTATTTAGACTTTGTAGAAACCGCTGAAAATCTTATGTTTGATCAAGGTTGCGAAGGGGTTTATCAATTGGCGACTTTTCATCCTGATTATTGTTTTTCAGGTACAGAGCCAGATGATGTATCTAATTACACCAACCGTTCTCCTTATCCGATGCTGCACCTTTTAAGAGAGGCTAGTGTTGATAAGGCGATTGAATTCTATGGTGATACAGCTGAGATACCGAATCAAAATATTGAAAAAATGGAAGAGCTTGGGAAGTCCAAGTTAGATACTATATTTGCTGGTTGTATGAAAGCAGATAATGGTTAACTTGTGACTTAAAAATATCTGTATTGCGCTTATGAATGAAGTGCGTATAGTGCGAAAAAAATTGCTTGCCGGAGAACTCATGGCTACACAAATTGGGCGCTTAAATACATTAAGAGTCGTTAAAGAAAAAGATTTTGGTGTGTATTTAGACGCCGACCAATTAGGCGAAATTTTGCTTCCTAAGCGTTACGTGCCAAAAGGCGTGACGGTAGACGATGAAGTAGAAGTGTTCGTTTATTTGGATTCAGATGATAAATTAATTTCAACCACTGAATTTCCTAAGGCACAAGTTGGAGAATTTGCTGCGTTAACTGCAATAGCAGTAAACCAAGTTGGAGCGTTCTTTGATTGGGGGTTACCTAAAGACTTATTGGTGCCTTTTAGTCAGCAGAAAAACCGTGTAGAGGAAGGTGAAACGCATTTGCTTTTCATCTACCTAGATCAAGCGACAAACCGTATTGTTGCAACCACCAAAGTAGATGCTTTGTTGAACCGCGAAGAAGCACCTTATCGTGTAGGCGATAAGGTTTCTATTATTATCGGCGATAAAACCAATATTGGCTTTAAGTGTGTTATTGATAATCGCTTTTGGGGGGTTCTGTTTTTCGAAGATGCTTTTAGACAGCTTCGTAAGGGTGAAAAAACGGTTGGTTTTATCAAGCAGATGCGTGAAGACGGCAAGATTGATTTGAGCTTGCAAGAAGTTGGTTACAAGAAAGTACGCAATATATTAGATGATATTCTGGATTACTTAGATGCTCATGGTGGTGAGTCTCCATTGACAGACAAGGCATCACCAGAAGCTATTTATGCAGTGTTTAAAGTAAGTAAGGCAACCTATAAAAAAGCATTAGGTGCGCTTTATAAAGAGAAGAAAATTCTGCTTACTAAAGAAAAGATCTCTAAAATTTAGCTTTGATTGATCGATGAAAAAGCTGCTAAGGAAGACTTAGCAGCTTTTTTTTGACCTCTTCTCTCTGCTCTGCATAGGCAACGCCATCAAAAAGTAAACGCTGTACAGGCAATTCAATAGGGCTGTTATCAAGTAAAAAGCCTGAAATAAAGCTGTTTTCAGTTTGGCGCTGTAATCTAATATCTTCGTGCATAGAAGATCTATTTAAACGAGTGAGCTGGGCAATAGTGTGCACTCTGTTTTTGAGGTTTTCTTGGGTAAGGTGTTGGCTCTCTTGCGCATAACTAAATTTTGGATGGGTAAAAACACTCGATAATTCAGACAGTGTTGCGTCGATTAGCGGCTTAAATTCATCATTAAGAATATCGCCATTATGTATGTTGAAAATAGCAGTAATCGGATTAATTACCGCATTGACTGCGAGCTTCTCGATCATTCTTTGGTGAATATTCGTTACTGTCATATTTTCAATAGGGAAATCTTTCGCGGGAGAGGTAATGCGCCATTGGCCAAAGTAGGAGTCGCCTAAGCCTGTGTGTTTAATGTGATTTGCTTCTATTTTCAAAACACCTTCGCTGGTTGTTCCTGCCCACAGGTTTTGGGTGTCTAATAAAATGTTTTGAAGATCTTCCTGGGCCCCAATTCCATTGCATAGGCAGGCAATATTTGCATCATTTGTTACGTGGTTTGCAATTTGCGAGAAAGCATTTTTTAGATCAAACGACTTTGTGCATAGCAGTACTTTATCGTATTGAGCTGTCAACTCTTCCGCTTTGAAACTTTTTATTTTATGCGTAGAGACACTGACTTGTTGTTGTCCCTCTTCATCAGTAAGAGATTCTAGGGTGATCTTTTTACCGGGGTTCTCCGATCGATACACTAGATGGACTTTATTGCCGAGTTTTTCTAGCTTACAAGCCCAAAATAGGCCGATAGCGCCAGCGCCGATGATTAACCAAGGCGTGTTCTTCATAATAGGTTTCCATTAGGTGTTTTATTTCAATCCCTGTTATTATCACCCCAAAATACATTATTGAAAATGCAAAGGAGTAGAAAATGCCATCATTTGACGTAGTATCTGAGTTAGATTGGCACGAAGTCACTAACGCAGTCGATCAGGCAAACAGAGAGATTACAACGCGTTATGACTTTAAAGGCGTAAAAGCGCACTACGAAATTAAAGACAAAAAAAGCGTTGTTATGGAGGCTGAGGCTGAGCCTCAACTTCGCCAGATGTCTGATATTTTAAATCAAAAATTGGTTGGCCGTGGCATTGATTTAAAAAGTTTGGAAAAAGAAGATGTCGTTAAAGGGAATATGCGCGCTTCTCAAGCGGTTAAAATGAAAGAAGGTCTTGAAACAGACGAAGCGAAAAAAATCGTTAAAATGATCAAAGATAGCAAAGCGAAAGTTCAAGCGCAGATTCAGGGTGACCAACTTCGTGTAACAGGTAAAAAACGAGACGACCTTCAAGAGGTGATGGCATTGTTGCGCGGTGCTGATTTAGCACAGCCAGTTCAATTTACCAATTTCAGAGACTAAATATATTTGCGGAGCCGCCATTCATTGTTAGTTGGTGGCTCTCTTATTTCTTTATTGAGTTTTCATTAAAAGCCAGCTTACTACCCACAATAACCCAGCCTTCTTTTTCTAATTTTTCTTTTTGTCTTAAATATCCATCTGTGTTTTCTGCGAAACTAATGCGACGCTGGGCATTTATGACTCTATGCCACGGCAGCTTAGTGTCTTTAGGTAGGTTTTTCATTAAACTGCCAACTTGCCTTGCATGGCCTGGAAACCCTGCTAGTTTTGCAAGTTCTCCGTAAGCAATGCATTCGCCCTTGGGTATTTCACTTAAAATATGAAACACCTGAGATTTAAATCTATCTATCGGTTGATTCGCCACATTTAGCCCTTAAATAAATAGTTACACTTAAAACAAAGAAGGTAAATATGAGATTTGCACTTTTGCTTTTCATACTCATTCCCGTTATTGAACTATCAGTATTAATAAAGGTTGGTAGTCAAATTGGTGCACTAGCAACGGTTGGCTTGGTTTTCTTAACGGCTATTTTAGGCGTGACTTTAATACGTAAGCAAGGGCTAGAAACGTCACTTAAAGCGCAGGAGAAAATGCGTCGAGGTGAGTTGCCTGCCTCTGAAGTTGCTGAAGGTATCATGCTAATCTTTGCAGGCTTGTGCTTGTTAATGCCTGGTTTTGTAACAGATATTATTGGTGGCTTACTATTGATTTCGCCATTACGTAAATTATTTGCGGCAGGTCTTTTGGTTAACTTTGTTGCATCTATGGTCAAAAAAGGGTCTAAATGGGCTCCTTATAGTGGTTATGACGCTCAACCTCAAGGTGAAACGATTGATGGCGAGTACTCAAAAGAACCTAAAGATGACAATGACTTAATAGATAAAAAATAATTTATTTTCAGGGTTGAAATTGGCTTGTATAGCCGTATATAGAACCTTGTTAAAGATTCCTACTATGTATCAGTAGGGTTATCCAGCCAGGGGAGTCCTGGTATCGTTTTTAATTGGAGAGATTGATCAATGAATATTCGTCCTTTGCACGATCGTGTCGTTGTTCGACGTAAAGAAGAAGAAACAACAACTGCATCTGGTATCGTCCTTCCCGGATCTGCTAAAGAAAAGCCTACTCAAGGCGAGGTTTTGGCTGTTGGCACTGGCCGTATTCAATCAAATGGCGATGTGCAAGCTTTGGCCGTTAAAGTTGGTGATACTGTGTTGTTTGGCCAATACTCCGGTCAAACCGTTAAAATCGAAGGTGATGAACTGCTTATCATGAAGGAAGACGAAATTTACGGCATTGTTGAAGCCTAAGTCACCCTGCAGATCTATTACGATTCATAGCATTTAAACAGTTAAGGTATAAGAAAATGGCAGCTAAAGAAGTTAAATTTGGAGATAGCGCTCGTCAGCAAATGCTGAAGGGTGTAAACGTTCTTGCAGATGCAGTAAAAGTAACCTTGGGGCCAAAAGGTCGTAATGTTATTATTGAGAAATCTTATGGTGCACCGCTTGTTACTAAAGATGGTGTGACTGTAGCGAAAGAAATTGAGCTTGAAAACAAGTTTGAGAACATGGGCGCACAAATGGTGAAAGAAGTTGCTTCTCAAGCCAATGATGTTGCTGGTGACGGTACAACAACAGCAACCGTTCTTGCGCAAGCAATTGTTGCTGAAGGTCTTAAAGCTGTTGCTGCGGGTCGTAACCCAATGGATCTTAAGCGCGGTATCGACCAAGCTGCTGCGGCCGTTGTAAAAGAGATTGCGGCGCAATCTACACCTTGTACTGATACTCGTGCTATCGAGCAAGTTGGTACTATCTCTGCTAACTCTGATTCCTCAGTTGGTAGAATCATTGCAGAAGCTATGGAGCGTGTTGGTAAAGAAGGTGTTATCACAGTAGAAGAAGGTTCAGGTTTTGAAGATGAGCTGGCTGTGGTTGAAGGTATGCAATTTGATCGTGGCTACCTATCTCCTTACTTCATCAACAACCAAGAGACTATGAGTGCGGAACTTGAAAACCCATTCATCCTTCTTGTTGATAAGAAAATCTCTAATATCCGTGATTTGCTACCAGTATTGGAAGGCGTTGCAAAAGCTTCTCGTCCATTATTGATTATTGCTGAAGACGTTGAAGGTGAAGCCTTGGCAACTTTGGTTGTAAACACTATGCGCGGCATCGTAAAAGTAGCTGCAGCTAAAGCGCCAGGCTTTGGTGATCGTCGTAAAGCAATGCTTGAAGATATCGCCGTACTTTCTGGTGCTACTGTTATTTCTGAAGAGGTGGGCTTGAGTCTAGAAACAGCGACTCTTGATCAGCTAGGTACAGCAAAACGTGTTACTTTGACAAAAGAAAGCACAACGATTGTAGATGGTGCTGGTAATGCAGCAAACATCACCAGTCGTGTTGAGCAAATTCGTGCTGAGATTGCTAACTCTTCTTCTGACTATGACAAAGAAAAACTTCAAGAGCGTGTTGCTAAATTGGCTGGTGGCGTTGCTGTTATCAAAATTGGCGCAGCAACTGAGTTGGCAATGAAAGAGAAGAAAGCGCGTGTAGATGACGCTCTTCATGCAACTCGTGCTGCTGTTGAAGAAGGTGTTGTTGCTGGTGGTGGTGTTGCTCTAGTTCGCGCTCTTACTAAAATTGTTGATCTTAAAGGTGAGAACGAAGATCAAAGCGTAGGCATCACTCTTGCTCTACGTGCGATGGAAGCGCCAATGCGTCAAATCGTAATCAACGCAGGTGCTGAAGCCTCTGTTGTTGTAGATAAGGTGAAGAAAGGCGAAGGTAACTTTGGTTACAACGCTGCAACTGGCGAGTATGGCGATATGTTGGAAATGGGTATCCTAGATCCAGCTAAAGTAACTCGTTCTGCACTTCAAGCAGCAGCATCTGTGGCGGGTCTTATGATCACTACTGAAGCAATGATTGCTGATTTGCCAAAAGACGACGCTGGCATGCCTGATATGGGTGGCATGGGCGGAATGGGTGGTATGGGCGGGATGATGTGATCCTTCTCTAACCCATTGATATAAAAGAAAACCTCGCTATTTTGCGGGGTTTTTTTTTATAATTAATTGTTGTGCTGATGTGGGCATCATTAATGTTTGTTTTTAGGGTTGTTTAAATGGATTCGTTATCACAAAAGATGTTGTTAGAGTTAGTCGAATCTAGATGATTTGGGGTTGAGTATCAGCCAATTGTGGAATTGAAAACAGGTGATTTTTTTGCCTATGAGGCGCTTTCAAGGTTTAGGTCTCTGAGCGGCGAGTTAATAAGGCCTGATTATGTGTATGCTGCACTGCATGACAACCCATTGCTATTATTTCAGGTGGAGCTTGCTCAAAAAAAGATACAGCTGGAGTGTCTTTCTAATTCGGAGAGAGTGTTTGTTAATTTAGATCAGGATGCGTTTTATGCCTGCGGACAGAATGCAGAAGATAACCCCTTTGTTGAACTTATACAGGCAGCAGGGCGAGATCGTGTTGTGGTTGAATTAATAGAAAATTCTGAAATAAGTGATGCGTTAATGAGTCTATCTATGATTGAGCTGTTTAATGGATTGGGTATTCGGACGGCATTAGATGATTTATGCAACCCAAAATCTATGTTATCTGTTGCTGTATTGCAGTTAGTTGAATGGGTTAAATTGGATAAATGTGTGCTAGAAAAGAGATTAGATGCTAATTTTATGGTGTTTGTATCAAAGATAATTGATTTCGCTCATGCTACGGGGAAGCAAGTTATCCTTGAAGGGGTCGAAGTAGAGGAAGACTTAGCTTTTGCTCGACGTATAGGTGTAGATTATGTGCAGGGGTTTTATTTTCGAAGTGGTTTTTTGAGTCATTAGGTGTAAAAAATGTATTGCTTTGATGTTTTTTATCTCTCTCTTGCATTAAGTGCAAACCATTGATTCTAAAGCTATTGATAAATGATCACCTGTGTAAGATACTTGTTTAGATATTTATGTCCATAATTTGTAAATAAAGGGAAGCTTATGCTCAGAAAAACCCTCGTTAGTATTGCTGTGTCAGGCGCGCTATATGTGTCCAGCAGTTACGCACTGGAACTGGGTGAGTTGACCTCTCAATCAAATTTGGGCGAACCTTATCGCGGAAAAATCGAACTTTCTGATGTAGGGTCTTTAACAAACAACGACATATTAATTCGTCTAGGCAGTGAAAGTGAATTTCGTCAAGCTGGCTTTGCTCAGACAAGAGTTTTATCACAGTTGAAATTTGATGTTGTTCGTGAAGGTGGTAATCTCGTTGTGGCTGTGTCATCTGACCAACCATTACGAGTAGATGAGTTACATTTTATATTGGCTGCTCGTTGGCCTAGCGGTCAGGTTGTTCGAGAATATCAGACACCATTAAATCAATCCGCATTGGTTAAAAAATCTCAAAAAGAAGTCGTTCAATCCACTCCTGTTGCATCTGTTACGTCGGCATCAAATCAATCAGTTTTTCGTCAAGCTACTATTGATGCGGAAAAAATGTCCCCAAAAGGTCAGTTGAATGTAGTCAAAGGGAATACCCTTTGGTCTATCGCTGGTCAAAATCGTCCGACGAATCAACTAACCATCTATCAAACAATGATGGCGATTCAAGCGCTCAATAAAGATGCTTTTTATTCAGATAATATTAACCTTTTGAAAGAAGGTGCCATTCTGCGTTTGCCAACACAGGATCAAATCGCACTTTTTAATAACTCAATTTCAAAGGAAGAATTCCAACGTCAACATGATGCTTGGATGGCACTGAAAGGCTCTAAAAATAGTTCAGCTATTGAACAAGCTCAATTAAATACTCAAGCAAAAGCTAAAGCTGCATCTAATGCGCCCGCAGCTGGCGGTGATAAGTTGACCTTGGCTTCTGGGCAAAGTTTACTGCCTGAAAATGCTGCGAGCTCAAATGCTGGTGATGATAAGAGTGCCGCCCTAAATGCTTTGCAAGGTGAATTATCTGCTTCACAAGAAATGCTAGACAAAGAGCAGCGTGAAAAAGGTGAATTATCAACTCAATTGGGTGATTTGAACAAGCAGCTTGAAACTCTTGAGCAGCTGATTAGTTTAAAAGATAAACAAATGGCAGATTTGCAACAGCAATTTGCCAGCGCTCAGCAGGCTCTTCAGGAGCAAAAAAATACTGTTGACCAGCTTCTAGAGGCAGATCAAATTCGTCGAGAAAAAGAGCTGGCGGAAGAGAACTCCCTTGTTAACAAGATATTCGGCAATCCAATCGTTGTATCAATCGGTGCGGTGGTATTGCTGCTGTTTGGTTTCTTGATTGGCCTAGTTATGCGTAGAGCTGGTAAGAAGCAAGAGGAGCAAGATCCATTAAAAAAGGATGAGTTTGATCTCTCATCAGCTGCGGTTGTCGCGCCTGTTGCTGTAGCTGCGGCAGCTAATTATGCATTAGACGATGGAATCGAAGAGAAAGAAGAGCTAAAAGAAGAAGATCCTTTCGCTTTTGATTTTGATACGCCTGATGAAGACGATGATCTTGAAGATTTTGGTTCTTTTGGGGACGATATTGCTTCTGTAGAATTTACTGACCCAATGGTCGATGACAAAATAGACTTATCTGAAGATCCGGAAGATGAACTTGAAAGTGCAGTAGAAGATGATGCTATTGACGATGACATGTTTGCGTCTTTTGATGAGCCAGATGATTTGTCTGATCCAGTATTAGACTTTGATGAAGACGATGAGCTAGATGAACTGGAAACCTTTGTTGAGGATGATATACCAACAATGATACCAGAGGCTGTTGAGTCGGTTTCTGATGATGTGGAAGATGAGGTTGAAAGTGAAGAAGAGTCTTTTGTTTCGAGCCTATTAAATGATGTTGATCAAGATGATGTTGATGAGTCGTCTATCTTTAGTGGTACTCCAAATGATTCTTTGGCTAATTCAATAGAAGAAACATTAGCTGAGGCTCAGCAAGAGGAAGATGAAATAGAGGTTCCTTCATTTGGCGAGGCTGAAGCTGCTGAAGATGAAGAAGTTAGCGATGAAGAAGAAGAGTTCGACTTCTTTGATGCTAGTGGTGATGAGGTTGCAACCAAGCTTGATTTAGCAAGAGCCTATATGGATATGGGTGATGAAGAGGGTGCTCGAGTTATTCTGGATGATGTTATTGAGTCAGGTAATGAACAGCAGATTGCTGAAGCACAGAATATGATGGAGCGAATGTTCCCAAGTGACTAAAAAAGTAGTACTAGTTGTTGAATATAATGGCTCTGAGTATAAGGGCTGGCAAGCACAGAAATTTGGTGTTCCAAGTGTTCAGGAGAATTTAGAAAAAGCGTTAGCCATAATTGCAAATCATCCTGTTAAGGTGGTTTGTGCCGGTCGAACGGACTCAGGTGTCCATGCAAGCGCCCAAGTGGTTCATTTTGAAACTGATGTTGAGCGTAGTGAACGTGCATGGACGATAGGAGTTAATACTTATCTTCCCACAGATATTACCGTTGTAGCTGCAAGTTCTGTTTCAGATGACTTTCATGCTCGTTTTAGTGCATTAAGCCGTCGTTACCGATACGTTATTTATTCGTCGGCTTTTTGTCCGGCAATATTAGCCAAAGGAGTAACTTGGACGTACAAAACACTTGATGTTGCGGCTATGGAAGCAGCTGCGAAAGTGTTTCTGGGTACTCACGATTTCTCTTCTTTTCGCGCGATTGGCTGCCAAGCCAATACTCCTATACGGACGATCCTAAACTTTGATGTACAGCAGCTGGGGCAATATATTGTCTTGGATGTTCGAGCCAATGCTTTTTTGCATCATATGATTCGAAATTTCGCAGGTGTCCTGATGTCTATTGGTGCGGGCGAAAAGCCTGTTTCTTGGGCAAGACAGACCTTAGAGGCAAAGGATCGCACCAAGGGTGGAATTACAGCGCCACCGACAGGGTTGTATTTTGTTGACGCTCAATACCCTGATGTCTTTAATGTACCGAAACGACCTTTAGGTCCTCATTTTTTACCCTATGTAGACGAGCCAGTTTATGAATTGCCGAGTTAAAATCTGCGGGATCACAAATTTAGACGACGCAATAGTTGCGTGTCGCTATGGTGCAGATGCTTTGGGATTTGTTTTTTACGAAAAAAGCCCCAGATATGTTGCTCCTGATGTGGCGAATTTTATTGTTACTCAGTTACCACCATTCGTAACCCCAGTTGCTTTATTTGTAGATGCGGATAGATCTCTGGTTCAATCTGTAATAAGTGGCAGTTCCCGCTGGACTATTCAATTTCATGGTGGTGAACCTGAATCTGAATGTATTTCTTATCAACGCCCTTATATGAAGGCATTGAGAATACAGCAAGGGGATGATGTTGCTGCTTTGGTGGATCAATACCCAAGTGCTAGTGCTATTTTGCTAGATGCTTATAAAGCTGGCGTTCCTGGTGGAACGGGTGAAGTATTTGATTGGTCTTTAATACCGGTCGGCTTGTCTAAACCAATTGTGTTGGCGGGCGGTTTAACGCCAAGTAATGTTGAGCAAGCAATAAGACAAGTTAAGCCATATGCCGTCGATGTAAGTGGTGGTGTTGAATTATCTAAAGGCATTAAGAGTGAGCTTAAGGTTCAAGAATTTATTAGTGGAGCGAAATGTGGATAGCAAAGACATTAATCTAGATTTACCAGACTCTCATGGTCGTTTTGGTCCCTATGGCGGCATATTTGTTTCCGAAACGCTGATGTCAGCGTTGGAAGATCTGACTGAGATGTATGAACGCCTGTCTAAGGACAGCGATTTTCAAGCCGCCTTCGATTATGACTTAGCGCATTACGTTGGTCGTCCTTCACCGCTATATTTTGCTGAGCGACTAACGAAAAAAGCAGGTGGAGCGAAGATATATCTGAAGCGTGAGGATTTAAATCACACTGGCGCTCATAAGATAAATAATACAATCGGTCAGGCTCTGCTTGCGAAGCATATGGGCAAGCCAAACATTATTGCAGAAACCGGCGCTGGACAGCATGGTGTGGCTTCTGCGACGGTTGCTGCTCGATTGGGTTTAAAGTGTAAGGTATTTATGGGGGCGGAAGATATTCGTCGTCAATCACTTAACGTATATCGTATGAAGCTATTAGGTGCGGAAGTGATTTCCGTTGAGTCCGGCACCAAAACGTTAAAAGATGCGCTTAATGAAGCGATGCGTTATTGGGTAGGGAATGTGGATGATACCTTTTATATTATAGGTACTGCTGCAGGTCCTCACCCTTATCCTAAATTGGTTCGAGATTTTCAATCTGTAATTGGTCGCGAAACTAAGGCTCAGTGTTTAGCTCAAGAGGGACGTTTGCCAGATGCTCTAGTCGCTTGTGTTGGTGGTGGGTCAAATGCCATTGGTATGTTTCACCCATTCATCAAAGATGAAAGTGTCGCAATGTACGGAGTTGAAGCGGGTGGTGATGGCATTGAAACAGGTCGCCATGCGGCTCCATTAAGTGCTGGGCGCCCTGGTGTTCTGCATGGCAACCGTACTTATGTCATGGCCGATGATGATGGTCAAATTATTGGTACTCATTCTATCTCTGCGGGTTTGGATTATCCTGGTGTTGGTCCTGAATATGCTTGGTTAAAGGATATCGGGCGCGCTAACTACGTGGCGATTAATGATGATGAAGCGATGGATGGCTTTAGAGATTTAACTCGCTTAGAAGGCATAATGCCTGCACTTGAGTCAAGTCATGCTGTGGCTTACGGTATGAAGTTAGCGGCGACCATGGATAAAGATAAGATTGTTGTGATCAACCTTTCGGGGCGTGGTGATAAAGATATTCTTACCGTTGCAGAATTGGATGGGATTGAAGTATGAGTCGCATTAAACAATGTTTTGAAAATTTAGAAAAATCTGGTAAAAAGGCGCTCATTCCGTATATTACCGCTGGCGATCCTAGTCCTGATTCTACAGTGACCTTGATGAATGCTTTGGTTGATGCTGGGGCTGATGTGATTGAAATTGGTATGCCTTTTTCGGATCCCATGGCCGACGGCCCAGTAATTCAGTTAGCCTGTGAACGTAGCTTGGCAGCTGGCACCAGTGTTAAAAAAGTATTGCAAATTATTACTGAATTTAGACAAGGTAATAAGCAAACGCCTATTGTTTTGATGGGTTATTTAAATCCAATTGAGTTTTTTGGCTATCAAGCTTTTTCAGATGCCGCAAAAGAAGCGGGTGTTGATGGTATTTTATTAGTAGATCTGACTCCTGAAGAGGCGACAGATGTAGTAGAATGCTTCCGAGAGAACGAGATAGATCTTATTTATTTGCTGTCACCTACGACAACACCAGATCGCGCAAAGAAAATCTGTGACTTGGCATCAGGCTATGTGTACTACGTTTCTGTGAAAGGTGTAACTGGTTCTGCTGAACTGGATGTTGATAGTGTTAAGAAGCATGTGGATTCATTGCGTGAAATTACCAACTTACCTATTGGTGTTGGTTTTGGTATACGCGATGCTAAAACTGCAGCGGCAGTAAGTAAATGTGCTGATGGCGTGATTGTTGGTAGTGTATTAGTGAATGCTATCGCTGAAAATAAAGATCATCAAAAAGAATATATAGCTGACGCTTTAAGCGCCATTTTATCGCCTATGCGAAATGAAATGGATGCTTAAGCGATAGCAAACGAGAAATGTGGAGAAGTAAATGAGTAGCTGGTTAGATAAATTCGTCCCTTCTATAGTACGAAGTGAATCAAAGCGTAGTGCAGGTTCTGTACCTGAGGGTCTTTGGAAAAAATGTCCAAAATGTGAAAATGTTCTATATCGTCCAGAGTTGGAAAAAAACTTAGATGTTTGTCCAAAATGTAATCATCATCTTCGTGTTGGTGCTCGTCGTCGTTTGGATATTTTCTTGGATAAAGAAGGTCGTCATGAAATCGGTGCTCATCTTGAGCCTGAGGACAAATTAAAATTTAAAGACTCAAAACGCTATAAAGATCGTCTGGCTGATGCTCAAAAAGCAACGGGCGAAAAAGATGCTTTGGTTGCGATGCAAGGTGCTTTGAATGGAATGCCAGTGGTTGCTGTTGCGTTTGAATTTAGCTTTTTGGGCGGTTCGATGGGCGCAATAGTCGGTGAACGTTTTATTCAAGCAGTTAATGTTTGTTTGGAAAAACGTATTCCACTTGTGTGTTTTTCTGCCAGTGGTGGAGCGCGTATGCAAGAGGCGCTAATTTCCTTGATGCAGATGGCGAAAACAAGTGCTGGTTTGGAGCGCCTGAAGCAAGAAGGCATTCCATATATTTCTGTTATGACAGATCCAGTTTTTGGTGGTGTATCTGCTTCTTTGGCTATGTTAGGCGACTTGAACGTTGCTGAGCCAAATGCCTTGATTGGTTTTGCTGGTCCGCGTGTTATTGAGCAGACAGTTCGCGAAAAATTACCTGAAGGTTTCCAGCGTAGTGAGTTTTTGTTGGAAAAAGGTGCGCTAGATATGATCATCAAACGTGATGAAATGCGTAATCGCTTATACAATATCCTGTCTTTGCTGACTAATAAGGTTGCTTAATTAGATGACGCACACGTCATTAGCTAGCTGGCTCTCATATATTGAGAGTCAGCATCCTTCAGAAATAGAGTTAGGTCTAGAAAGAGGGAGCAAAGTATTAGCTCGATTAAATTTATCTAGACCTAAGCATAAAGTGATCACTGTAGCTGGAACAAATGGTAAAGGCTCAACCTGCGCCATGTTGACTCAGTATCTGTGCGAGCAAAATTATTCTGTTGGTACCTATACTTCTCCCCATTTTCTTGCTTTTAACGAACGCATAGCATTGAACGATTTGCCTTGTGACGATGAGATTCTTTGTTGTGCATTCGAGGCAATTGAGGCGGCGCGTGAAGGCATCACTTTGACCTATTTTGAATTCAGTACACTTGCAGCGCTATGGATCTTCGATCAATCCAACCTGGATTATTGGGTGCTAGAAGTGGGGCTGGGTGGTCGCTTAGATTCTGTCAATATGATAGATACCGACGTTGCTGTTGTTACCTCTATTTCTTTGGATCACATAGATTGGTTGGGCGATAACCTAGATGTTATTGCGCGAGAAAAAACAGGCATTGCGAGAAAAGATAAGCTACTCATCAGTGGTGTTGTTAATCCTCCTAGTACTATTGCTAGCACAGCGTTAGAGGTGGGGGCGCATTTGCGTCAAAAAGGTGTCGACTTCCACTTTGAGTTAGATAGCAATACCTGGTCGTGGTCTGGTGATGGGCTTCAGTTTGAAACATTGCCGATACCATCACTTCCTCTGCAAAACGCAGCTACAGTTATTGCAGTTTTGGTTTATATGGGCTTTTCTCCTACGCATGCTGATTTAGTTTCTTTATTTAGCCGTGCGCAGCTAATGGGGCGTTTTCAGAAAGTAGCTACGTTTCCTGATGTGTACATTGATGTGGCCCATAATCCTGAAGCTGCTATTGAATTAGCTCATCGCATAAGCAATTTGCCGATTCAACCAGTTGCTGTCTGCGGTATGTTAAAAGACAAAGATATTGCTAGTGTTATGAAGCATCTTGCAGGCAGTTTTTCTGATTGGTTTTGTTGTGATTTAGCTGGACCAAGAGGGGCAAAGGCAAGTGAGCTTGTTAAGCATATTGTGCATAGTTCACCTTCTCTCGCTTTAAACGCAAAGGCTTTTCAGTCTGTTGGTGATGCTTTTAGTTCAGCTTTAGTGAAAGCTCAAGATGAGCAGCGTTCAGTGATTGTTTTTGGCTCCTTTGTAACTGTCTCGGATTATTTGGCGCTTAATCAATCAAAAGAGTGATTTATGATAGATAGAACCATTACATACAGACTTATTGGCGCCGGCATTATGGTGTTATCAGCGGCCATAATATTACCTTTGATTTTGGATGGTGAGCGTCCAGCTGAGCTTGATGTTCAGGTTCAAGTCACTACTCCCCCGGCTTTTCCCATTGTTGAAATTGCCCCAGTTCAGTCTGTCGATAATTTACCGATAGAGCAATCAATTGGTGAAGATAGGGCGGCAGAGGATATTCGTTTGATTCCAGTTCCTCAATCTGCTAATGACGTTTCAAGTATTAGTGGAGTGGAGTCGACTGTTTCCGCTAAACCTGAGGCCAAACCAGAAGCGAAACCTGCAGTAGAGAAAGAGCCTGTTGAAAAATCGGCACCTGTGCAGGTTGCTGATCGTTGGGTACTTCAGATTGCTACTTTTAAGAGCAAAGAAAATGCTGTTCGTTTAGTCGAAAAGCTTAAAGGGGCAAATTATGATGCCTACAGTTTGACGACCAATTCACTTTATAAAGTGTATGTTGGTCCTGAATTCAAGCGAGAAACCTCCGAAAAAATGCGTGAAGAGATTAAGAAAAAATTTAACTTAAACGGAATTGTTGTTAAATATTCAGTGAATTAGTTCGAGGTTTGGTGTCGTGGTATTTGGAAAATCCTAGGCATCTGTTAAACTTCGCAGCGATTTTTAGAGGTATTCATGGGGCAAATAAGTTCAATGTCGACAATTGATTGGTTGATTATTGCTGTAGTGGTTCTTTCTACTCTTTTGAGTTTAAAAAGAGGCTTTGTTAAAGAGGTTTTATCACTTCTTACTTGGGTTGTTGCCTTTGTTGTGTCGGTAAAGTTCTCAGATCAGATGCAGGCATTGCTTCTTGATCAAGTTCAAAATGACCAGATTCGTTATATTGTTTCTTTTGTTTCCCTATTTATAGCAACGTTAATTGTTGGGTCCTTGGTGAGTTTTTTACTGGGTTCTCTGATTCAAGTAACGGGCTTGTCGAGCACTGATAGAGTATTAGGCATGTTATTTGGCTTTGCTCGTGGTGGTTTGATTGTTGTGGCTTTCGTTTCTTTATTGAGCTTGAGTCCAGCGATAGAAAAAACTGAGTTTTGGAAAACTTCACAATTGATCCCTCAACTGGGGCAGTTGAATGACTGGACGCGTGATATGTTAGGCAAGAGCTCGGATCTTATGGATTCGTCTCTCATTGATCGCGCCCTTGGAAATTAGTTGCTCGAAGTAGCAATCAAATAGATAAAGAACCTTTGCGGCGTTTGTCGCAATTCCCCAACACGAGGATCTAGAACATGTGTGGTATCGTTGGTGTCGTAGGCACGTCTGTGGTTAACCAAGCAATTTTTGATGCGTTAACCCTTCTTCAGCATCGTGGGCAAGATGCTGCGGGTATGGTTACAAGCCATAACGGACGATTATGTTTACGCAAAGACAATGGTCCGGTGAGTGAAGTATTTCGCACTCGCCATATGAAAAAACTACACGGTAACATAGGTATTGGGCATGTCCGTTATCCAACGGCAGGGACTTCTAGTTCAGCAGAAGCTCAACCTTTCTATGTTAACTCTCCCTACGGCATTTCACTTGCACACAATGGTAATTTAACGAATACCGCTAAACTGAAACAAGAAGTGTTTGAATCTGACTTGCGTCATATCAATACAACTTCTGATTCTGAAGTTTTGGTAAACGTTTTGGCTCACGAACTTCATGAAGAAGGGAAGTTGGTGCCAACACCTGAAGATATCTTTAATGCGCTTGAGCGTGTTTACAAGCGTATCGAAGGCGGCTATGCGGTAGTCACTCTGATCACAGGTTATGGTATTTTGGCTTTCCGTGATCCAGATGGCATCCGCCCATTGATTTATGGCTCCCGTCAAACAGATGAGGGCGTTGAATATATGGTCGCTTCTGAGAGTGTGGCGCTTGATGCGGCAGGCTTTAAAATTGAGCGGGATATTCAGCCAGGTGAAGCGATCTTTTTTGATCTAAACCACAATGTTCATGTCCGTCAGTGCACACCAAAAAAAGTAGCGCGTCCTTGTTTGTTTGAATATGTGTACTTTGCTCGCCCCGATACCGTTATTGACAGCATCTCAGTATACAAAGCACGTATTAATATGGGGGATCGTCTTGCAGCAAAAATTCAGCGTGAATGGATAGATCATGATATTGATGTGGTTATTCCAATTCCTGATACAAGCCGAACAGCTGCTTTGCAAATCGCACAAACATTAAATATTCCGTTCCGTGAAGGTTTGGTTAAAAACCGCTATATCGGTCGTACGTTTATCATGCCGGGTCAGGCTATTCGTAAAAAATCTGTACGTCAAAAGCTGAACCCTGTGCCTTTTGAATTCAAAGATAAAACGGTATTACTAGTTGATGACTCCATTGTTCGTGGTACGACGAGTAAAGAAATCATAGAGATGGCGAGAGAAGCGGGTGCGAAGAAAGTATACATAGCATCAGCTGCGCCAGAAGTTCGTTACCCGAATGTTTACGGTATCGATATGCCTGCAGCAAAAGAGCTTATTGCACATGATCGTAATGTTGATGAAATTTGCAAATTAATTGGTGCTGATAAATTGATATTCCAAGATTTGCAAGATTTGATAGATGCATGTATAGATGAGAAGCATTCAGATGTTCGTGAATTCGATACGTCTGTGTTTGACGCAAAATACATTACAGGCAATATTGATGCTGCTTACTTGGCAGGCATTGAAGGCGCGCGTAATGACTTAAATAAAGCTGCGGTTGAAGACCAAGCTAGCGATATGATGCACCCTATGTAATATTTGCATTATCTCGTGACGGATAAAACTAAGCCAGGTCACGCCTGGCTTAGTTGTTTTTGGGAAAAGATTTTTTGAAGCATGTCTTGGAGTGAAGTAATGGCTGATTATAAAGATGCAACGAATGCGATTCGTGCAGGTATTCGTCAAACGCAAGAGCAAGAAAACAGCGAAGCCATTTTTATGACCTCGAGCTTTGCTTATGGTAGTGCAGAAGAGGCGGCAGGGAAGTTTTCCGGTGAAGAGGATGGTAATGTTTATTCTCGTTTTACCAATCCAACAGTAGAGTTATTTGAAAAGCGCTTAGCGACCTTAGAAAAAGGCGAGGCTGCTATTGCAACAAGTTCTGGCATGGCGGCATTAATGACGTTGGCCTACAGTTTGTTAAGTGCAGGTGATCGGGTTGTTTGCTCCCGCAATATCTTTGGCTCAACAGTTAAGTTTTTTAATGCCTATACAACAAAATTTGGTGTTGAAGTGCTTTATGTGGATGCGACAGATTATGCGGCATGGGAAGAGGCGATTAATGAAAATACACGTTTTTGTTATTTCGAAACGCCTTCTAACCCACTGTATGAAGTGGTCGATGTTTCTCGAGTGGCTGCCTTGGCGCATGCTAAAGGTGCGTTGCTTTGTGTTGATACGGTTTTAGCGACACCAGCGTTGCAGAATCCTTTGACGCAAGGTGCTGATATTGTCATGCAATCAGCGACTAAATTTATTGATGGTCAAGGCCGCTGCTTGGGCGGGGCTTTAATTGCCAGCCAAGAAATAGTTGATGTCTTCACTGCCTTTATGCGTAGTGCTGGGCCATGTATGAGTCCGTTTAATGCTTGGGTGTTGTTAAATGGTCTAGAGACTTTGTCTTTGCGTATGACAGCACATTCTGCAAACGCTATGAAGCTGGCTACATATTTAGAAGCGCACCCTAAAGTGCTTAAAGTAAATTACGGCGGATTGCCGAGCCACAAATATCATGAGCTGGCTAAACAACAGCAAAAAGACTTTGGCGGATTGTTGTCTTTTGAAGTGGAAGGTGGTCGCAAGTCTGCTTGGGCCGTCATTAATGCATCGAAATTGATGTCGATTACAGGCAACTTGGGTGATACCAAAACTTTGGTGACTCATCCGGCTACTACGACTCATGGGCGATTGACGGACGATGAAAAAGCCAAAGCTGGTATTACAGAAGGATTGATTCGAGTCTCTGTTGGTTTGGAAGATATCGACGATATTATTGCGGATGTTAAAGAAGCGTTAGACCAATTGGTTTAAGCCTCATTTGTAACCAAATAATCGGTTATAAAAAAGCGGACTTAGAAGGTTTTCTAAGTCCGCTTTTTTGTTTTCAGTTGTTCTATTTTTGACAGCCAAATTTTAGTTGTCTTTGTCAGGTGCGTTCTTATTGTCAGCCGTTCCAAACGGCAGGTCTTGTGTTTCTCCCTTTGGAGCTTCTCTTTCCAATGCCTGTTCTTCTAATACTTGCAGCTGCTTTCGCTCTTTACGTCGATAACCTAAAACCAATAAACAGGGCGTCAGAATAAGCGTTAATGGTGTGGCAAAGGTTAGGCCACCAGCAATGGCAGTGGATAGTTGGGTCCACCATTGAGCCGATGGTGCGCCTATGCTGAAGGATTGGTGAATCAGATCAATATTGAATTGAAACACCATAGGCACCAAGCCAAGGATAGTTGTGATAGTGGTTAGCATAACAGGCCTGAGGCGCTGAACGCCTGTTCTGATAGCTGCTTCACGCACCAACATGCCTTGTTTACGCAAACCGTTGAAGGTGTCGATTAGAACGATATTGTTGTTAACCACAATGCCTGCCAAAGCAATAACACCAACCCCGCTCATTACAATGCCAAATGGCTGCCCTTTTACCATTAGGCCAATGAATACACCCATGGTTGAAAAGATTACCGCACTCAGAATTAATAAACATTGGAAGAAATTATTAAACTGAGTAACCAAAATGATCGCCATGATGAAAAACGCTACACCAAATGCTTTGATCAAAAATACCATGGATTTTTGTTGGTCTTCAGTGTTGCCGCGGAACTCATAGCTAACAGATTTATCTATACCTGCAGCATTTAGTTTTACTTTTATGGCTTTTATTACTTCATCAACGACTAAGCCGTCTTTCACGTCGGCATCAATTTTAATGGTTTTTTTGCCATCGGTCCTGTTTATCACACCTTGCTTCGGTGCTGCATACCGATGAATGAAGTTGCTGGCTGGAATACTTCCTTGGTTTGTAGGGATCTGCAGTTGATCTAATTGATCAAGGCTGCGTTGATTAACGGGATAGCGTAAAACAATATCAATTTTGTCATCGGCTCCTTCCGGTAAGAAATCGCTCAGAGTTATACCTGTTGTAACTAGTTTAATGACATTGCCGAGACTGTTAACGTCGACTCCGTATCGGCTGGCTTCTTCGCGATTGATATCAATACGCCATTCAATGCCAGCCAAGGATCTGTCATCGCTAACCGTTATTATCTCATCTCTCAACAATAGCTGTTTGCTGATCTCATCAGCGGCAAGATTAAGGGCTTCAGTGTAATTGGAACTAAGCTGTAGCTGGATATCAGCCCCAGATTGTGGCCCACCTTGTTCTTTTTCTGCGCTGATTTCAATGCCGGGTATTTGCTTGGTTCTTTCTCGTATACGATCCAAAATAGCGCCAGCGGAGTCTCGATTG
Source organism: Marinomonas sp. BSi20584 (assembly GCF_002792415.1). NCBI lineage: Bacteria > Pseudomonadati > Pseudomonadota > Gammaproteobacteria > Oceanospirillales > Oceanospirillaceae > Marinomonas > Marinomonas sp. BSi20584. Next base: position 44,920 of record NZ_KZ454884.1, on the reverse strand, counting down.
TACCACTCAATAAACTCCATACTAATGGAGCCAATACTATCTGGTGCAGCGCCATTTCCAGGGGTGGCGTAAGATGTTGCGACGACACTTTTTAGTTCTCTTGTGCCGATAATTTGTTGCTCGACTTGTCTTACCAAAGCATCTTTTTCTTCTAAAGAAAGATCACCCCGGGCTCGTATATCCAAATTAGCGGATTCGGGTTCGATATTAGGGAAAAACTCAATGCCTTTACCAAACTTACCATAACTAGCAAAAATGCTAAGCAGCAGAGCAATGGTGAATAGTAAAACCCAAATAGGATATTCGACTAAACGAGTTAGCGTTCTTCCATAGAAACCTGTTGGTCCAGTAAGTTCGCTTAGGTCACCCGTTTCCGTGATGCGTAAGGCGTGCATGGTTTTTTCGGTGTAGGCACCTTTTTTGCCAATAATAGAACCGATGGTTGGTAATACAATTAACGCCATTACCAAAGACGAAGAAAGCGTCGCTATGATGGTGATCGGCATAAAACGCATAAACTCCCCAACTATGTCGGGCCAAAAAAGCAATGGCATGAAAACCGCTAAAGTAGTAGCAGTAGAGGCCGTGATTGGCCATGCCATGCGTTTAGCTGCTTCACTGTAAGCTTGTCGCTTGGACGCGCCTTCTGCTAGTTTGCGGTCTGCATACTCTGTGACAACGATAGCGCCGTCTACCAGCATGCCGACACTAAGGATTAGGGCAAACAACACCACCATATTGATGGTGTAGCCTTGTAAATCGAGAACCAAAATACCAGAGAGGAAGGCGCCGGGAATAGCGAGGCCAACCAATATGGCGCTTCGTACGCCAAGTGCCCAGACAATAACTATCATAACTAGCAAGGTTGCTGCCAAAACGTTATTGAACAGATCGTTTAGGGAGGTTTCGATGTCGATGGATTTATCACCAGTAAGGTCGTATTCAACACCATCTGGCCATTGTTCGCTTTCGTTCTTTACTGTGGCTTTAATTGCTTCAATGGTCTCTATAATATTTACGCCGACTCGTTTGGATACGGCAAGTGTTATACTGCGTTTGCCTTCTACTCGAGCGTAACTGGTTGGGTCTTCAAAAGTTAGTTCGCCTGTTGCAATATCGCCTAGTAAGACGACTTGATCGCCATCAGCCTTGATTGGCAAATTCAGAATGTCTTCTTTTGTCTTGAGTAGGCCGGGGACTTTTAAAGAAAAGCGCCCAGCGCCAGTATCTAGATTACCTGCCGCAACCAATTTGTTATTGCCAGAAACAAAACTGGCAACGTCAGCCAGAGAAAGATTATACGATTCAAGTTGCTCGGGACGAATGATGATCTGTGCTTGTTGGTCTCGGTCACCACTAATTTTTGCTTCTAATACGCCATCAACCGCTTCAATAGAATCTTGCAGGTTTTTTGCAATGCGACTGAGTGTTGCGAAGCTTACATTGCCAGATAAATTGACTCGTAGTACAGGGAATGTTGAAAGGTTTACCTCTGTTACGGTCGGTTCATCGGCATCGTCAGGCAATTCGCTTTTAGCTCTATCTACCTTGTCTCTAGTATCGCTAATTGCTTGGTCAATATTTACACCGGATTCGAATTCAAGCGTGATAGAGGCATGACCTTCAGAGGCGGTAGATTTTAGTTCTTTTAAACCTTCTAGCCCTTTGAGTTCTTTTTCTAACGGATGAACCAACAAGCTGTCAGCATCTTCTGGTGAAATGCCGTCTAGAGAGACAGAGACATAAGCCATTGGAATGGTAATGTCAGGATCACTTTCTTTGGCGATTTCGATGTAAGAAACCGTACCCATAATTAATATGAGGACGAAAAACATCAGTACAGTTCGAGAGCGAGCTAAGGCCGCCTCAATTAATAGTTGCATATTGGGCCTCCTTAGTTTTGGTAGTGAGCTTCAATTTTATCACCCGCAGACACAAAACCTTGTCCGACGGTGATAATGTTCACATTATCAGGAAGGCCGCGTACCCAAACTTGATCGCGTTCTGATTTAATGATTTCTACAGGTGATACAACGACAGTATTGTCGATGCTGATAGTTTTTATGGCCGTTCTGCCTGAATCATCTAAGGTCAGTAGTGCTGGCGAAAAAGCATGAGCTCTTTGTTGATCTAGAATGAAATCAACGGCAGCAGTTAAACCAGCAGGTATCGCATTGTCTGGATTATCTACCTGCATTTCGACACTGATAGTACGACTAGATTCGTTAGCGGTCGTGCTGATATAAGAAACAAAGCCTTCTGCCTCATAGCCAGATTCGAGACGAATGTTACCTTGAGTGCCAAGCTTTATAAGTTGAATCTTATTTTGAGGAATATTGACACTAACTTTGATTGGGTTAACTGAAACTAGAGTGCCAATAGTCGCACCAACCGCTAACACTTGTCCTTCTTGCACGTTTAATGTGTTCAATATGCCAGAGAATGGTGCTGTTACGTTTGCATTTTCCAAATCAACTTGTAATGCTTTTTCTGTTGCTTTGGCTGACGCTAGGTCTGTTTCTGCTTGGGCTAGATTGACCTTTGAAGTCAAATTACCTGCATTCAGTTTTCTTATGCCATCTAGTTCAAGCTGTTTTTGTTTGACGAGTAAGCCAGCTTGCTCTATTTGAACCTTTAGCGTGCGAGTGTCTATTTGCACTATAGATGAGCCTTTTTTAATAAAACGACCTTTTTCTACAGGTAATTTTATTATGCGTCCCTGATAACTGTTAATAAGCTGTAAAGTCTCATCTGCTAAGGTCTTTCCGCTTAATGGCAAGTGCATTTCAATGGTTTTAGTTATTAATGTTTTGGCTTGAACTGGATACGCAAGTTTGCTTTCTTTTGCCTGAGATGAAACGGTATCTTCATTGGGTTTTTTTTCAGTTTGACTAACCGTAATGCCATTGCCTCCTGCAAACATCCAGGTTACGGTTGCGATGGCAATGACCACAGCAGTAATTGGCCCTACCTTACTTTTAAACTCCATTTGTTACTCCATGAACCAGAAAGTTTATCGTTATGTTGGTTAAGTATATTCAGAAATAATGAGGAAGGAAGAAGTTTTGTTTAAACCTTGTAAAGAGAATAGCGAGATTAAATTGTTGTTTTCTGAGTGAAGTTGCTAAAAAAAATTTCTGAGCGTAAAAAAGCGTTTCTTTTTAATCACTAGTCACGTCTATTTGATGAACCTTCGCTTAGAAGGATGATACTATACTGCCACAAAATTTTTACTTTATATGGATAGATATGAGTCTATTGTCGTTAGAACAGATCAGTGTTGCTTTTGGGCATAATCCGCTGCTGTCAAAAATCAGTTTTTCAGCAGAAGCTGGAGAGCGTGTTGCAATTATCGGTCGTAACGGTGCAGGTAAATCTACACTGTTAAAAGTCATTTCAGGTGAGCAAATTGCCGATGAAGGTATGGTTCGTCTAGAAGGTGGCATGACCATCGGACAGTTACCGCAAGAACTGCCTGATGCAAATGAAAAAACCGTACGTGAAGTGGTCAGTGAAGGTGCTGGTGAAGCACATTCATTAATGACTCGTTACTTTAAATTATTAGAAGATTTCGAGAATGACCATTCAAATGAGTTAGGTGATATTCAGACAGAGTTAGACAAAATTCAAGGTTGGGATTTAGAGCAGCGTGTGAATCACATGATTCAGCGTTTGGCTTTGCCTGCTGACAAATTGATGTCCGAGCTTTCTGGTGGTTGGCGCCGTCGTGTTATTTTAGCGCAGGCGTTAATTTCCAATCCAGATGTGTTGCTACTAGACGAGCCAACTAACCATTTGGACGTTCCGACCATCGAATGGATGGAGCAACAGCTGCAGCAATTTCGTGGTTTGATCTTGTTTATTACCCATGACCGTCGCTTCTTAGAGAAATTGGCTAACCGTATCATCGAACTTGATCGCGGTAATTTGATTTCCTTCAGCGGTAATATTACTGCGTTTCTTGCCTTTAAAGAAAAAATGCTCGAAGAAGAAGAGCGCGCAAACGCCTTGTTCGACAAACGTTTGGCCGAAGAAGAAGTATGGATTCGTCAGGGAATTAAAGCGCGTCGTACTCGTAATGAAGGCCGAGTTCGTGCTTTGAAAGCATTACGTGAAGAACGTTCTGAACGTATTAATCGTCAAGGCAATGCGAAAATGGCGATTGAGACTAAAGATAAGTCTGGCAAGCTGGTGGCGGAATTCACCCAAGTTGGTCATTCCTTTGAAGACAAGGTTATCCTGCAACCAATGGATTTTGTGGTGAACCGTGGCGACCGAATTGGTCTGATTGGCCCAAATGGTTGTGGTAAAAGTACCTTCCTAAAAATTCTGTTAGGAGATCTAGAGCCTGAGACAGGTTCGGTTCGTCAAGGTACCAAACTTAACGTGGCGTATTTTGATCAGCTACGTGAGCAACTTGATCCAGAACAAACCGTTGCTGAAAACGTTGGCGAAGGCAAAGACGTTATCGAAATCAATGGCCAGAACAAACACGTTATCGGTTATCTTGGCGATTTCCTTTTCCCACCTGAGCGTGCTCGTACTCCAGTAAAAGCCTTGTCTGGTGGTGAGCGAAATCGTGTGTTGCTGGCGAAATTATTTACTCGTCCAGCTAACCTTTTGATCATGGATGAGCCAACCAACGACCTTGATGTAGAAACATTGGAGCTGCTTGAAGAGCTACTGATGAACTACGATGGTACCTTGTTATTGGTAAGTCATGACCGTGCTTTCCTAGATAACGTTGTAACCAGTGTTATTGCTTTTGAAGGCGAAGGCCGAGTGAAAGAATACGTTGGTGGCTATCAAGATTGGATTCGTCAAGGTGGTAAATTCCCAACAGAATCTACTTCCCAAACAGATGACGCCCCAAGCAAAAAAGAAAAAGCCAAAGCAGAAGCAAAAAAAGCGGAGGAGGCTAGCCAGAAATCTACTGTGCAAGCCAAACCAAAGGCCAAGCTAAGCTATAAAATTCAGCGCGAATTTGATGATATGCCAGCGACCATTGCGAAGTTGGAAGAAGAAATTGCGGCTTTGCATGTAACAACCAGCGCAGCAGAATTTTATGCTGGTGATGCGGATAAAGTTCAAAAAACCTTAGCAAAGTTAGCGCATAAAGAAGAAGAGCTTGAAACAACCATGGAGCGTTGGTTAGAGCTTGAAGAGATGCAAAACGGGTAAATTATGACGAATAAAATAAAACCAGTTTCATTTGTACCGCGCTTCTTTGGCGCATTTGGTCAGTTTTTTAAATACATGGGGAGCGGCGACTATGCCGCTCGCTGTGACACGGTTGGTCAAGGCGAGCAATTTGCCTTTGAAGTTGAACCAAAAGTCATTACAGAAGAAGTCGAAGTGATTCGTGAAATCGAAGTCGCTGCGCCTGTGTTAGATACGGTCAACGCTGACGGTGCACATCAGTTACTACAACTATTGCAACAAGAAGCTCGTTTTATCGACTTCATTCAAGAAAGTATCGATGATTACAGTGATGCGGATGTGGGGGCGGCATCTCGCCAAATCCACGCAGGTTGTTCGAAAGTATTGAAGCAACACTTTACTATTGATGTTGTATCTATCGACGTAGTGAACACCGCTGCGGAAAACAGCCGCGTAGAAGTACCATCAGGTTATGATGCAAAACAGATCAAACTGGAAGGTCGAGTGGAAGGCGATGGCCCATACGCGGGCACGCTGATTCACCCCGGTTGGAAAGTAACCGAAACGCGTCTTCCAAAAGTAACCAATACTGAAAGCCTGAACATTCTAGCGCCAGCTGAAATCGAGGTATAACTCATGAGTCAATATTTTATTGGTATCGACCTAGGTACCACGCATTCGGCTGTCTATTATTCGTCATCTAATCAAGCTGAAGCAGAAACGAATCAAGTAGGGCGCATTCAACAATTGGCCATTCCGCAGTTTATTGCGGCAGGCCAAGTGGGTGCTCGTCCTTTATTACCTTCGTTTGTGTATATTCCCCATAAAACTGAATTCTTAGAAAGCGATCTGCAATTGCCTTGGGGCAAAGCGCCTTCGATTGTGGGTCAGTTGGCTCGTGAGTTGGGGGCAAAATCCTCTGGACGATTGGTGCAAAGTGCTAAAAGTTGGTTGTGCCATTCGCGCGTTAGTGCTGATGAAGCGGTTTTACCTGTTGATGCATTGGAAGAGGTCGAAAAAGTCTCTCCAGCGCAAGTTACGGAAACGCTGTTAGCGCATTTAGTCAGTGCTTGGACAAACCAATTTCCTAATGCGCCGATTGCTGAGCAAACCGTAGTCATCACAGTGCCAGCCTCATTTGATCCCGCCGCTCGTGCTATTACCGAGCAAGCAGCGGAAAAAGTTGGCTTACGTGCTCGTTTAATCGAAGAGCCATTAGCCGCGTTTTACGCATGGTTGAGTGACCAACAGAATTGGGCAGATAGCCTAGACGTCAATGAACAGATTTTAGTGATCGACGTTGGTGGCGGCACGACGGATTTGTCGTTAATTCAAGCGGTCGAAAAAGAGGGCGCCCTTGGTCTAGAGCGCGTGGCAGTTGGTCGTCATATTTTACTTGGTGGCGATAATATGGATTTGACGCTGACCTATCATTTGGCCGCTCAGTTGGCACAAAACGGAACCAACCTTGAGCCTTGGCAAATTAGCGGTTTAACCCAAGCCTGCCGTGAAGCGAAAGAGCGATTGCTATCGAATACCGAGTTAGAGGAAGTCAGTGTTGTTGTGCCAAGTCGCGGTCGTAGCTTGTTCAATAACAGCATCAAAGCGACCTTGACGCAAAACGATGTGCAGCAGCTTTTGATTGATGGTTTCTTCCCGCAAGTGCAGTTAGGTGAGCAAGCTCAAAAAACAGCACGCAGTGGTTTTAGTGCGATCAATTTGGATTACGAAGGTGATCCAGCGATTACTCGTCATATTAGTGAGTTTTTAGCTCAACATGATGTGAAGCCAACGAAGATCTTGTTAAACGGCGGCGTGTTTAACGCCAATGTGATTCGTAGCACGCTTGAAGCTCGATTGGCTGCAATGCTTTCTGAGTCGTTGAGCGGTAGAGAATTAACCATGTTGACACCATCTCATTTGGATCACGCGGTTGCCAAAGGCGCGACTTACTATGCCCAAGTGCAAGCGGAAGGCGGCGTTAAAGTAAAAAGTGGTTTAGCGGCCAATTATTACATTGGTGTCGCTAGCCCAATGCCGGCGATTCCGGGCATGGCACCACCTGTCGATGCTATCTGTGTTGCACCTTTTGGTTTGGAGGAAGGCTCTGAAGAGCAAATGCTGCCGAATGAGTTTTCGCTTATCGTTGGTGAAAGCGTGACCTTCCGTTTCTTCCAATCAAAAAACAGTGAAGAGCAATCTGTCGGTAAAGTTATTGCGTCTTTTTCGGTTGCGCAACTTGATGAATTGAATCCTTTGTCGGTTCGTTTGGATGCGGGTCATTATCAAGCAGGCGACATGGTGCGAGTATATTTGACTGCTCGTGTTACTGAATTAGGATTGTTGCTATTGCAAGCACACGATACCCAATCTGACCTAAGTTGGACAATTGAGTTTCAAGTTAGGGAAGCATAACCATGACACAGCCAGCTTTTCATTCTGCTTATCGAGTTGGGATTGATTTAGGGACGACCAACTGTGTCGTCTCTTACATTCCAATATCGAAGTATTCGACTTCAAATATGCCAGCTTTGCTGCTCATTCCGCAAGTGATGGCGGATGGCTCGGTACAAGAGTTTACTTATTTGCCGAGTGCAATTTACGTTTTGGCGTCGGATGAAATTGGAAAAATTGATCCAGTTTTGCCCTGGCGTCACCATGATAAAGAACGAATCGTTGGTGTTGGAGCGTTAGCTTTAGGCCAGCGTCGAGCTGGGCAATTGGTACAAAGTGCGAAAAGCTGGTTGAGCCATCGTCAGGTAGATCGTCGTTCGCCGATTTTGCCTTGGGCGAGCGAATTTTCTAAAAAGCTCAGCCCACTCGAGGCGAGTAAAATTCTTTTATTGCATATTAGGCAGAGCTGGAATCATCGCTTTGCTGATGCACCGTTAGAATCTCAAACCATCGCGTTAACCTTGCCTGCATCCTTTGATGAAGAAGCGCGAGCCTTAACCTTGGAGGCTGCTAAACAGGCTGGTCTAAACGATTTATATCTTCTTGAAGAGCCGCAAGCGGCTTGTTATCACTACATTAGCGATGACGAAAAACTCGCCGCGTTAGCCGATAAAAAAATGCTCTTGGTGGTCGATATTGGCGGTGGCACTAGTGACTTTAGTTTGGTTGCTATTCAGCCTACATCAGCCAAGGCGAAAAGCGTTTCGCTTAAACGAATCGCGGTAGGTGAGCATCTATTGCTTGGTGGTGATAACCTTGATCAAGCCTTGGCGTTTCAGTTAGATCCTAAGCAGATATCTACGTTATCTGCTACGCGTTTAGCGGCTTTGGTCCAGCAAACCCGTCAGGCCAAAGAAACCTTATTAGGTAAAGACGCACCGGAATCGTTAAGTATCACCGTACTTGGTGGTGGTAGTCGTTTAATCGGTGGTTCGCAAAAATTTGATGTATCAAGAGAAACCTTATTGGAACAAATTCGTAGTGGATTTTTTCCTTTGGTTAATCAGGATGAAAAGGTGCAAAAGAGCGATTACGCCATGCATACCTTGGGCTTGCCTTATGAGTCAGATCCTGCGTTTACACGACATTTAGCGGCATTTTTACAGCAACATAAAGCAGTAATCGAAGCGGCAACAGGCTCTACCATGCCGGATGCGGTGTTGTTTAACGGCGGTTTATTTAACAGTCCTGTGTTAAAAGCTCGTTTACTAGAACAGCTGAATACTTGGTCTTCTAAGCCTATACTTGCTTGTTCTGCAGACGAACCTAACGATGCGGTTGCCAAAGGTGCAGCCATGTATTTGAACGCTTTGGCGGGAGAAAGTACTCGTATTGAAAGCGGTGTGGCGCACAGTTTGTATTTAAAAGTTGGCGAGGATCAATTCGTCGGTATCTTGCCAAAAGGCACCTTAAAAGGCGAAACTATTCGCTTAGAACAAGAGTTCTTTGTCACCCTTGGTCAACAAGTACAGTTCCCTTTGTATCGATCCGACGATCATATTGATTGTGGGGTTGGCAAAGTGCGTGATCAAGAGGGATTGCACTATATTTCTACCTTGATGACAGAACTGGACGGCTCCATTGATTCCCAAGAAACAGCGGTAACGCTATCGGTACAAATGACCGAAGTGGGTGTGTTGCAAGTGGTGTTAAACGCGAACAACCAGAAAGACCAATGGCGTTTAGATTTTTCAACCCAAGTCAGTTCTTCGCAAGAGTCTGAGCAATCCGATGACAGTGGTTTACTGCATGCCAATATGGGACAAGCAGAAGAACATTTAGCGAAGTGCTTTTCTAGCGCGGGTCAAAAGCAAAATCCGGACTTGGTAAAATCTCTTAAGCAGGATTTGGATCAGTTACTGGGTAATCGTGATGATTGGAACCTTACCACTTCGCGACGTTTGGTCGATAAGCTTTTAAGTCTTAAATCTGGTCGAACCAAAAGCGCTCAACATGAACGTCAATGGTTGCAGCTTATGGGCTATTGTTTGCGCCCAGGTTTCGGTGCGGCGGATGATTTGGCTCGTGTGCAGCAAGTGGTAAATGCCACTAAAGCCGGTGCTCAGTTCGATACGGCGCCAGTTTGGGGGCAATATTGGACCTTATATCGCCGTATTGCTGGCGGCTTATCGACAGAACAACAGACACACTTGTTCAAACAATTTAGCCAATATTATTCGCCAACAGGGCAAAGATCACGAGATAAAATGAAAGCGCTAACGACCAAGTCTAGTGATGATTTGATTCGTTTGGTTGGTGCGTTGGAAGGTTTGTCGAATGAAGATAAAGTCACAACGATTGATTGGTTGTTGAAGCGTTTGCAAAAGACCTCTGAGCCGGACACAGCTTGGTGGACGATAGGGCGAATTGCCTCACGCCATCTATTGTCTGGCAAGCAAGAGCAAAGAATTGCTGAAGAAAAACTGTTTCCGATCCTAGAAGTTACGCTAAAAGAAGATTGGAAAAAGCGTAAGCAAGCAGGACTTGCAGCTGTTTTGATGAGCCAGGTCAGCGTTGGTGAATCCGACAAACTCAGCGCGTTGCGCAAGAAAGTGGCCAATAAACTCAATAAAGACAAATGCCCAGCCCAATGGCTTGAGCGTTTGGAAAGCCAGATTGAGATTAACAGCGACGAGCTAAATGCATTAGTCGGGGAGAGTTTACCGATTGGATTACGCTTGTAGTTACGTGACAAACAGATCTGATTTTCAGATCTGTTTGTCTCATTCCTTATTTAGCTTCTGACTCGTTTCATATTAATTAGAATGGGGCTGCCAGTCATTGGATCTGGAATTAGGTCGCATTCAACACCATATAATTCACGAACAAGCTCTTTGGTCATCACGTCTTTTGGGCTGCCTTGGGTAATGATCTCGCCTTTTTTCATCGCAATTATATGATCAGAATATCGGCAAGCGCTTGGTAAGTCATGGACTACCATGGCGAGAGTTTTGCCTTGTCTTGATAAATTACGTATGAGCTCGAAGACTTCAATCTGATGCCCTAAATCCAGCGCAGACGTAGGCTCATCCAACAATAGCAAAGGCGTTTCTTGGGCAATCGACATGGCGATCCAAGCACGTTGGCGTTGTCCACCAGATAGCGTGTCTAGTAATCGATCTTTAAGCCCTTCTAAATCGGCAGCATTTAAAGCGTAGTTGATGGCTTGTTGGTCATCCATAGCCCATTGTTTTAGTAGACTTTGGTGGGGGTGGCGGCCAAAGCGAATCAATTCTTCAATGGTAATGCCATCTGGCGCTAAAGTGTCTTGTGGTAATAGTGCGAGTCGTCTAGCGACCTCTTTGGAAGGTAGAGAATGAATATCTTTACCGTCTAATAGAACAACACCTGAACTGGGTGAATGAACACGAGATAAGCCATTCAACAAGGTGGATTTGCCACAGCCATTTGGCCCAACGATGGCTGTTACTTTCCCATCTGGAAGAGAAACATCTAGATTTTCAATAATGCTGGCTTTGCCATGTTTTAAGGTGAGCCTTTCAGCCCCGAGACGAGCTAAGTTGTTTATTTCAGATGTCTGTTTAAATTGTAGAGACGTGGCCGTCATAACGAAGTCCTTGAAGTGCGTCGTACAAGTATCCAAATTAAGTAAGGACCGCCTATAACGGCAGTTACAATACCAACTGGTAGTTCAATTGGGGATAACACAGTTCTACCAAATAGATCGGCGAGAATCATCACCAAAGCGCCAGCGAGCGCAGAGCTTATCAACGGAATGCCACGATAACGAGCCAGAACTCGAGCGATCTCAGGGCCAATCAAGGCAATTAAGCCGACAGGTCCAGCTACCGCAACCGCAAGCCCCGTTAGTGTGATACATAAGATTAAAGCGACGATTCGGATGTATTTGATGTTTGCGCCAAGACCCATAATCACTTGGTCAGAAAAGGGCATCAAGGCAAACTGTGAAGCAAAAAGTAAGCAAGCCACTAAACAGATGACTAGACCAATGCCAAGTATACTAACCATCATTGGGTCTCGAGCACTCAAGCTACCAACCGTCCAAGGATAGGCGCTGTTTGCCACATCGATACTGACTTGGCTTAATAGCAATTGCGTTACAGCGCCAGCAATAGCGCCAATGCCAATACCGGCGACAATGAAACGATAGCCTCGTGTGCCACTGCCGCCAGCTAGGCCAAACGCCAATGCTGTCGCCGTAGCAGCACCTGCCAACGCCATAACAGAAGGCGCGAGTGAAATCCCCATACCAACCACTGACGACACTGCGAATGCCATCGCGGCGTTATCTATGCCAATTATGCCTGGTGTTGCTAAGCGGTTTCTCGCCATAGTTTGCATTAGACATCCTGCTAAACTAAAAGCAGCACCAGTAAATAAAGCGGCTAATAAGCGCGGTAAGCGTAAGTCTTGCACGATAAACTGACTCATTGCATTACCGTGGCCAAATAATACTGCAATGACTTCTTTTGGCGATATTGGCATGGTGCCAATACCAAGTGTTGCTACACAAGCTATCGCCAACAGAATTAATAACCAAACATTACGGATAATCGCTTGTTTCTCAATCAATATAGTCATGTGACGACCTAGAGACAATAAGCGATGACCATTTGGTGCTGTAGTAATTTCTTCGTTATTAGGAAGTGAGAGACTTTGATTTATCATAAGGTAGGCATTCTTCTAGATCGCACAATCAACAGTAGTACCGGGGCCCCAATAATCGCGGTCAGCACTCCTAATGGCATTTCTGCTGGTTGAGCAACAAGGCGTGATACAACATCTGCAGAAATTACAATAATTGGCCCTAGAGGTAAGCATAACCATAGAGTACGGCGAATATCAGGTCCCACTAAGGCGCGTGCGGCGAAAGGCACAACGAGGCCAATAAAGGCGACAGGTCCGGCAATTGCGGTTGCGCCACCTACTAACAAAGCAACAGCGACGATAACTACAGCGCGAACTCGCTGAGGTTTATGGCCAAGTCCTATAGCAACGCGTTCCCCAAGTGCTAGGGAAGCTAATGGCTTCGCTGTATATAAAATGCAAATTATCGCAATCAGCATGGAAGGCAAAACTGAAAATAGGGTATTAGTGTCTCGACCAGCGACGCTGCCTGTTACCCAAAAGCGAATTTCATCGGCGGCTCTTTGGTCAAATAGTAACAATAGAGAAGTTACAGCGAGTAACAGACTTGAAAGCGCGGCTCCAGCCAGCACTAAGCGAATTGGGTCGTTTTGTTGTCCTTGCATTCGAGCGACACCAAGCACACACAAACAGCCTAACAAAGCGCCAAACTGGGCAACACCAACAGTTAAAGTTGCCGTGCTGGCACCTAGTACCAAAGTAATTGCAACGGCAAGGGAGCTTCCAGCACTAACGCCAAGTAAACCAGGCTCAGCCAATGGATTGCGTGCTACAGCCTGCATTAAAGCACCAGCAATACCAAGTGTTAAACCGACAAATAAACCGATCAGTGTTCTGTTGGCGCGTAAATGAAATACGGTGAATTGAGTATCTGCGGAACCATTACCTAATAGTGTTTGAAAGGAGGCTTGGAGGCTTAACCCTCCAGCACCAAACAATAAACTGCAGAAACAGCAAAGTGCCAGCACAAAAAGTGCTGACACAAAAACACTAAACAATGGGCGTTGTGCAGGAGGAATATAGAACCAACTAATCATTTAGGTTATTTAATCTTGTTATTAATAATATTTTGAATGTCATCAAGAATGGCGTGGGCAGCAAGTGGACCAGCGGCGCTCGTCCATAACTGACCATTTACTGCGATAACTTTATCTTCTTTCACAACATTAAGACGTGAGAAAGAGGGCGATGTCTTGGCTGCTTCAAGTGCATCTTTACCTTCAGTGTTGAGTGTTGCCAAGAACAACCAGTTACTGTCGACTTTAGATAAATTTTCTAAGCTAAGAGGGCTGCTATGAGGACGGCCTTCTTTTATCACACCTGCATCGTTGATGATGAACCCAGCCGCTGCGAGAACATCGGTAGAGAAAATTTGTGATGACATAACGATAGGACCTTGAGGCATCCAGCGCGCTAATGTTGCAGAGCGCTCATTTTTTGGTAGCTTTGCAGTAATGACATCTTTCAGAGCGTTTTCACGATCTTTTATGTCGCTGAGGATGGTATTCATTTGTTCGTCTTTGTTTAACGCTTGCGCATACACTTTAGCAACTTTAATCCAGTTGTCAGATACCATTCCTGGTGAAATAGGGACAATGGTTGGTGCAATTTTTGACAGAATATTGTATTGATCCTGAGGCAAATATGCAGACGCTAAAATCAAATCTGGACGTTGTGCAGCAATAGCTTCAAGATTGTTTTGACGAGAAGTGCCTACCATATTAACGCCACTCGCGCGTTTTTGAATATATTCAGCTACAGAATCTCCACCACGAGTCGCAATAGCTCCTAGAGGTTTCACACCCAGAGCAATTGCGCTGTCTAGAGCATCTTCGGATAATGTTACTATGCGTTTCACATCGTCGTTAACTTTCACTTCGCCATATTTTGTAATGACACTATGTTCGCCAGCAAAAACACTGAACGATGTTGTAATGCAGGCACATAGCAAGATTTTTTTAAAAGAGAGGCGATTAAGCAACATAACGGATTCCTTTGATTTGAATATCTACAGCAGCTTTAATGGGGCATTGTTGAAAAACAAGTAATCAAGAATACTTGAAGCGCTTGGTAGGCTAATAAACTATGCTAATGATAACGCTTCTTATTATTCTTTTTAACTGTTTATATTCAATTAGATGTGACGAAATGCGCAACGTGACGTTTTATAAATCGCGTTGCCTTTTCTGATGTTGGAGAGTTGATTAGATGTTGCTTGCTAGTTAGCTAAATAGGCCAGCATAGAAAAGGCTAGTCGAATGAATAGCCGAATAGACTAATATCGGTTTTATAAGGGATTTCTTTCGGTGAGGCTTGTAGTTGCTCTATTAAGCTCAGATACGTCGCCATTTGATGTGCCAATAGATTCTTATCGCTTGGAATCGACGTGGTGAATTTTGTGGCTCTTAGCATACTTTTTACGCCATTAGTTTGGGTGAATTCTTTACTACCTAATAAAATTACTTCTTCGCCCATATGCCAAAAAATATCTAAATCTCTAATTTGCATCGGGCTAATAGGCGGAACCAAAGGAACGATATCGTTAAGCGTTACCACTCTGATTAGAGGTAAGTCATCGAATTTGTTTGCGCCTGTGACATTGGTGACTTTCGGCTGGCCAAAGGTAATTACTTGTTTCACAGGGTAGCCATCTTTTTGTAAATACATAGCCAATATGACAGCAATAGCGCCACCTAAACTGTGTCCAGTTAGTTGGATTGGCTGGTTTTTGACTAGAAAAGGTTTGATGTCCTCGTAAACGGCTTTTGCACCAGAGCCAAAACCTTGATGCAGTTTTATATCAAGAATAGTGTCTGACTTTAACTCAAGATCTAAATCCAACATGGCATTTTCTAAATTCGCCGTGCCTCGAATGGCAATGGTCTGAACGCCATTGGCACGACTTAAAAAATAACTGACTTGAGACAAAGGAATTAAAGACTGATGCACTAATATTTGGTCTTGTTCTTGCAGACGTTTTTCGAGCGTATTGGCATCTAGATAGGTATCATCTGATAATTTGGCTTGAATTTTTATAATGGCAAAATCGGGTGCAGAAAACGCCAATTGGAAAGGCATAACAATAAGAATACACAGTAAAATGAGCTTGTTTTTTAACATGAGGAAATAAAAGCAACATAGTAAATAGGGAAGCGCAGAGTACTAAAAAATAGCTTTTACTAACAGCAGTTTATCGTGGGCTGATAGCTTTGGTAAGTAGGAACACTGCTTACCAAAGTATCGAAGAGGAAGAGGCGGCACTAAAATTATAAAAACTATAAGTCGCAACCACTCCAATTAATACGTCTAACGCCATCAATGTTAAAGGTTGATAGTGTGTAGAAGTTACCTTTCATCATATATACCGCATAAGCGCGAGCCAGTGCTTTTTTGACTTTTTGTAGCGTGTCTTTTATTACAATTTTTTGCATGGTATTTTCCTCTTCAGGTTGCTTGATGCACTGATAATAGAGGCACAAATTCTGCTCAACAAACGACGTATTTTCACTGAAATGATGAAATAAATTCACTAATTTTGACGCTGTTATAAAACAGTTAAATTAGAGCTAAATTACCGATAAATAGAAGGTTTTTTGCATATTATATTCATAAATATAATGGACTGTGATGCATTTGAGGATGTTGAAGGTTTAATGTTCTGACCGATTGGATATATATGTTGAAATGCATCAAACATTGTTATGGCGCTTCTGTCAAAAAAAGACTGAGAAGAAGCGCCAAGGGTTCTACAAAAGACAGTTTTATCTTATAGATCGCTCTTATATTGCAGCATAAATGTTGCTTTGCCTTTTTGTGCATCAAACAATTTATCTAGATTTTTTTCATTGAAGCTATCGAACTGCCCCATCTCTTTTGTCGATTTTCCTGAACCACCTACATTGTCGCTTTTCATGGCAACTAAATAATGGCTAACGTCAGAGACCGCTTGGCGATAGCCATCTGTTGTGGCTAAGTCATACTTATCGAGATCAATCCCTTTTCGTAGTTCTCGTGACCAGTAGAACTCCAGAAAAGGCACTGGTGCTGCTGGTTTATCCCAAGCAATATCTCGTGAAAAATACATAAGTGAGCGGTATTTATCGTTTTCGAAATGTTCCATTCCAAGTGATGTTGGTAAAGTTTTATAAGAAATGGTATTGCCTGTACTGTTTTGTAGCCAAGTATTGCCATCCGCTATCATCACGTTCCAGAATTGACTCATATTGGTTAGATTACGATAATCTTTGGCGACAACGACATTTATTTTAAATTGCTCTCCGCCGCCTTGCATGTGCCAAAATGCATTAAAAGTATGGTGTCCATCTGTTAAGTAGTAATGGCCGTTAGGAGCAATCACAATGGTTTTCATGTCTTTAAGGTGCGAACCTATTGGTTCATCGCATTGAAAGCTTGTGGCATCGTTTGGTGTTGAGTTTGTATCGAAATGCGCCAAGCCCTTTTGGCCATTTGCCTCACAGATTTCATCAAATTTTTTCTTACTATCCAGCTTATAGCGTCCCAATTTGTAATACACCTGATCATATCCAATCGATGGTTGAGTAGGGATCAAATCACGAAGCGTTACTTGAGTTACCTTACCGGCGTATAACGTCTCGGCATTGGCAAACGTAGAGACAATAAGCAATACAGCGGAAATAAGCGGTAACAGAGCTTTAAATTTCATTAAATAGTTCCTTAGGGCTCAATTCGAAACGGGCATTCTACAAAACTATTATGACATTAATGTTTTGATGGTCGTTTTTGCAATACTATTGAAGCTGTTGTTTACACATCTACGTTTTATTTTTCTGCGACTAATGCGTATTAAAAAGTTTATGCTTTTTTAGATAGCTGAAAAAGTTCGATTTTTTAGGAAAAAATATGATCAAAATTCGTCAATATCAAGCTAAGGATGCAAAGGCTCTTTGGCATTTATTTTTCAATACGGTTCGTGCTGTGAATGCTCGGGATTATGCTCAAGCTCAGGTCGAAGCTTGGGCGCCAGAGTCTTTTGATATGACTGTTTGGCAAAACAAAATGAATGATATTCAACCTTTTGTCGCTGAGTTGGATTGTGTGGTTGTTGGCTATTGCGACTTACAGCCTGATGGTTTGATAGATCATTTTTTTTGCCATCATGAATATCAAGGTCAAGGATTTGGAAGGGCGTTGATGAATCATATTTTATCCTTAGCAGATGAACGAGACGCTTCTCGCCTTTATTCTCATGTGAGTATTACTGCTAGACCTTTCTTTGAGCACTTTGGTTTTTCGGTTATGAATGAGCAGAGAATATCTTTACGTGGGCAAGAGTTGACTAACTTCGTGATGGAAAGAAGGTTTTAATAAACACTTAGAGCGCTTATTTGCCGTCTTGTTATTGAAAAAAAGAGAATGGTATCGGGTATAAGCCGATACCATTCGGTGGTTTTAAGGACGAACAATAATTTTCACAGCGGATTCATTGTTGTGAATTAAGGTATCGAACCCTTGAGAAATCAGGTCATCTAATTCTATTCTTTGAGTAATAAAAGGCTCTAAGTTTACCTTGCCTTCTTCAACCAGTTTAATGGTTTCTGCATGGTTGTTTACATAAGCAATCGTACCGCGAATATCCAGTTCTTTCATGACAACACTATGAACATTGACTGTAGCTGGATGACTCCAAATGGAGACAATCACAATTGTCCCTGTCGCTCTGGTGCTTTCAACCAAGGTATCTAAAACCTTGTTGTTACTGGTGCATTCGAAAGAAACATCTACACCACGTTTTTCCGTAATCTTCATTACCTCGTCTGTGACGTTCACTTCAGTTGGATCTAAAATGTAATCCGCTACGCCTGTGTCGAGAGCTTTTTCTTTTCGCTTCGCACTTAGCTCTGTCATGATGACAGTAATGCCTTTTGCTTTTAAAACTGCTGATAACAATAAACCGATAGGGCCACCGCCGCCAACTAGCGCAACATCACCAGCTTTTGCTCCACTGCGGACAAACGCATGGTAGCCAACGGCCAACGGTTCAATTAAAGCAGCTTGATCCAATGGAATTGAATTAGCAATAGGATGAACCCAACGGCGTTTCACGGCAATTTTTTCGGATAAACCACCACCACAACCACCAAGACCAATAAAGTTCATATTCTTAGAAAGATGGTAATTTTCACCCGGTCCAGTAGGCACATCATCGGCAATAATATAAGGCTCCACTACCACATGTTGGCCGATTTTAATATCTTCCACGCCTTCACCTACAGCGTAAACAACACCTGAAAACTCATGCCCCATGGTCACTGGTGCAGACTCTCCTGAAATAGGGTGCGGATGGCCACAAGGCGGAATAAAGATTGGTCCTTCCATGAACTCATGTAGATCCGTACCGCAGATGCCACACCAGGCAACATCAATGCCTACCGTACCAGGTTCAACACTAGGCTCTGGAATATCCTCAATACGGATATCACCTCTATCGTAAAAACGAGCAGCTTTCATTTGGCTTTCCTTGTGTTTGATTAAAAAAATGACTAGATAAAACTACTTAGCACACTAAAGGATGTCAAATTGAATGATCAGAATCGCACTGATCACTGACAATTATCAATTAATTTGAATTAGAAGCTCTGAAGATTGCAGTGCGGATATCAATGCGCCATAAAAGAGTTGATTAATTCGCTATTACAAGATCTTTCTCTGAGAATATTGATGTTTTGCTGGTGAACGAATGAAGGGGATTAGAACGAAAAGCCAAATAGCATCAGCTATCACCACAAGTTGTAATGCGTTAAACTACGCGCCCACAATTTTCTGTAACACTAGCCTGAGTATCAAATGAGCGCTGAGTTTTCTATTTTATCTGCCACTTTGTTGTTTTTGTTTGTTATCGATCCGTTCGGTAATATTCCTATTTTGTTGTCTGTAATGAAGGGTGTTCCGCAGAAACGTCAATATCAAATCGTGGTGCGAGATGGTTTGATTGGCTTGCTTATTCTGGTTTGTTTCTTGTTTTTCGGTGCGGAGTTTTTGGCGCTGTTGCATTTGGAAACGGAATCCATTTCGATTGCCGGTGGTGTTGTATTGTTCGTTATTGCATTGAAAATGATTTTTCCTTCGCCTTATACGAAAGACGCTGGTCCAGTGATGGAGCCGTTCATAGTGCCGATTTCTATTCCTATGCTGGCAGGACCGTCTACTTTAGCGACGTTATTGGTGATGGTTAAGAGCTACCCAAACGATCAGCAAGACTTACTTATTTCCGTTGGTGCAGCGTGGGGGATTTCTGTGGTCATTTTGGCTATGGCTCCTTTGTTGAACCGAGTATTGAGAGAGAAAGGCTTGGCTGCACTAGAACGTTTGATGGGTATGTTGCTGCTGATGATGTCAGTACAGATGCTCGTGAACGGTGTGCGTAGTTTGTTCACGCACACGTTAGCTTCATTGTAGTTGGATCCATTAGCTGAACCATTAACCCTTCTATGGAAGGGCTAATGGTTGTTTGGATACGACGATACCATTTAGGTCGCAATAAATATAATCCCCTTGGGCGATCGTCATACCCGCAAAGCGAAGTGTTTTTCCTAGATCGCCCAAGCCGCGTTTTTCCGTTGGCATTGGGTGCGCGCATAAAGCGTGAATGCCAATGTTTAGTTGTGATTGAGCTGCTATGTCACGAATTGCTCCGTTTATCACAAATCCTTCCCAGCCATTATTGACCGCTTTTTCAGCCAGCATATCGCCAAGCAAGGCGCGTCGTTTACTGCCACCGCCATCAATGACCATGACTTTTCCTTTGCCATTTTCAGCGACTAATTCCCTTACTCGACTATTGTCTTCAAAACAGGATACGGTCACGACTTCACCATAGAAATGAGTGCGTTTTCCATAAGAGATAAAAATAGGCTCAGCGATTTGTAGCTTTTCTGGGTACAAATCGCAAAGGTCAGGGAGAAGGTCTTTCATGTTGGCACCTACTTAGAATCAAAGAGTATGTCTTCGACTCTAAGTAGGTGAGTGTTAAATAGCCAGTGGTTCTGGTGGATATTCAGTATTCAGTGATGTGATTAGTCTTCTATTGCCGGGATGTCGTTAGGATCGATTAGGCCGTGTTCTACTGCGATTTGTAGCAGCTGAATGACAAGTTCATCTGGCGGCAGTAGGTGTAAAGGCGTTGTTTGGCCTTGTTCTGCTACGGCGTCGTCTAGGTCAACGTCACGTTCTTGAAACCAAGAGTGAATGCTTTGTACTTCGAAACTTGGCTCTAAGCCTTTTATATCGTAAGTAGCTTCGACTAAAAGACTAAGTGACTCAGGCTCAAGAGCGTAAATCACATCAGTATCAAATTCATTGATCCATTCTGCTAAGATATCGCTGGCTTCAAAGCCAAATTCGTAGAGTTGTTGTTCATCAAGGTCGTGTGCGTTAGGCTCGATACGATGGTTTTCTAGCCACTCGTCGTCAGGGATCACTAGCACTTCTTTGACTTGTGCTTCGTGAGTCGACCACGTGAAAAGTAATGGGAAAGCTGGCTCGTCTGAAGAGTTGGCGACAGCCGTCATGAATATAGGTAAACTTGCCATAATTTAGAACCAATGTTTGATTGTTAAGGAAGAATAAATGACCAGCCGAATCAAGATCAGTAGTGCGTTTGATGGCGGTAACATCTCCGTTATTAATGCTTCGGAGCCGGACAATATTAGAGTAAAGATCCCTAATGATACAAACTCTAAATTTTTGCAGTGGTTTTATTTTCGTTTACAAGGCGGAATGGGTGA
This sequence comes from Marinomonas sp. BSi20584, assembly GCF_002792415.1. Lineage (NCBI taxonomy): Bacteria > Pseudomonadati > Pseudomonadota > Gammaproteobacteria > Oceanospirillales > Oceanospirillaceae > Marinomonas > Marinomonas sp. BSi20584. Next base: position 23,912 of record NZ_KZ454884.1, on the reverse strand, counting down.
GCAATGTGTCATCCATTTTGAGAACGCCAACGATGCCGCTTACCCAGATGGCTGGGTAGATTACCAAGCGGTAGCGTCTTACGACCGCGAGTATTGGTTCCGAGTACCTACCGAATACGTGGATGGTAAATTGGTGATTACTCATCAACCAGAACAAGACAGTGTGTATTATGCTTATTTCGCACCTTACAGTTACGAGCGTCATTTGGATATGATTGCTTGGGCTGCCAGCAATGAAGATTGTATTACTGATCATTTGGGCGAAACGGCTGAAGGTCGTGATATCACTTTGTTGGAGATTAGCAAAACCCAAGGGCTAGCAAAAAACATTTGGATTATTGCTCGCCAGCATCCTGGTGAAACAATGGCTGAATGGTTTATCGAAGGTTTACTTGAGCGTTTGTTTGATGAGTCTCACCCGATTGCACGCTCGCTTTTAAAGCAATGTCGTTTTTATGTTGTACCAAATATGAATCCAGACGGTGCTGTGCATGGTAATTTGCGTGTGAATTCCAAAGGTGTAAACCTGAACCGTGAATGGAAGAACCCAACGGCAGAATTCAGTCCAGAAGTGTTAGCTGTACAAAAGAAAATGGCTGAAACGGGCGTTGATTTATTCTTGGATATTCATGGTGACGAAGCTTTGCCAGTTAACTTTGTGGATGGTTGCCAAGGCGTACCGTCGTTTGATGCTCGCATGGAAGCGATGGAAACCTTGTTTAAAGATGTCTTTACGGCTGTTAGTCCTGATTTTCAGACTGAGATCGGTTATACACCATCACAATTTGGTGAAGCGAATTTAACCGTGGCAACCAAGTGGGTAGGGGAAACGTATAAGTGTTTGTCTTTCACCCTAGAAATGCCGTTTAAAGATAACAAAAACTTGCCTGATGATGTTGTTGGTTGGTCTCCAGAGCGGGCGAAAATTCTGGGTGCTGATGTCTTGTACCCAATTCATCAAGTGATTATGAGTGCTCACATGAAGGCAAATGATTGATTTATGTCTGCTACAAATAACGACACCTTAGAGTTATTAAAACTCGCCATGCGCCAATTTGCACAAGAGAGAGAATGGGAGCAATTCCACTCTCCTAAAAACTTGTCGATGGCGTTGGCGGGCGAGACGGCTGAATTATTGGACTGCTTTCGTTGGCTAACAGAAGAGCAATCTTATCAGTTGGATAATAAGCAGATGTTTGCGGTGAAAGATGAGCTAGCGGATGTGTTGCTTTTTACTGTTCGTCTGGCCGATAAACTGAACGTCGATCTGTTAAGCGCAGCACAACAAAAAATCGCTAAAAATGCCGAGCGTTATCCAGTCGAAAAAGTGAAAGGTAATGCGAAAAAATACAATCAGTATTAGCTTTTAGCTGTTAATACTTCTATTTGTAGCCATTTTTCGTTAATTGTAAGGTAAATCTTGATTTAGTGTCTAGCGAACTTGGGCAAACTGGATTAGGATCTGGCATTCGAAATTGCAATGAATTTAATACCCATATTTATTTTTATAAAACGTAATTTTAGGACGAAGAAAAATGCCTAAGGCAAGTGAAATCAAAAAGAATATTGCTATCAGCTATGACAATAAAACGTACATAGTAAAGGACATTGAGCGATCTGTACCACAGGGTCGCGCAGGCGGTAGTCTTTATCGTATGCGTATGTACGACGTGGTAACTGGCCGTAAATTGGATGAAACGTTCAAAGATTCCGATATGATCGATCTTGCCGATCTTGTTCGTCGTCAAGTGATGTTTTCTTATTCTGATGGCGATGAATTTGTGTTTATGGATAACGAAGACTACACGCCTTACAGTTTGAACAAGAGTGCTGTTGAAGAAGAGATTCTTTTTGTTAACGAAGAGACAGTGGGTATTCAGGTCGTTTTGGTTAACGAAGTGCCTGTTGTTATTGAGTTGCCAACTAACGTTGAGCTAGAAGTTATCGAAACAGATCCTTCAATCAAAGGCGCGTCTGCGACTTCTCGTAACAAACCCGCTAAATTGTCTACTGGCGCGATTATCCAAGTGCCTGAGCATATTTCTACCGGTGACCGTATCAAGGTCAACGTAGAAGAACGTAAGTTTGCGGGCCGTGCGGAGAAGTAATACTTCCAACACTTTGCCAAAAATATAAAATGCAGCCAATTGGCTGCATTTTATATTTTAGACATTAGGTAAAAGAAGGGGTTGGTGCTTAATCTTTTTTAGCCGCTTCTTTTAATGCGTCTTTGGCCTTTTTCTCTGGATGGTTGTTTGCTTCTGTCAGTCCAGCTTCGCGTTGTACCGCAGCCAACACTCCGCGTAAAATTCCTAATTCTTGTTTCTCTGGACGAGAGCGATTAAAAAAGCGATGCAACTTATCTAGAACCTTGCCTGGATGGCTACGGATGATGAAGTTGATACCATAAAGTGTTTCTTCTAAATGTTCGTAGAAAAGATCCATGTCTTTTTTATGTGGATATTCTGGCGTTTCTTTTTTGTAGTTTTCTTTGTTTTGATTTGCCATCCAGATTTCATAAGCGACAATTTGTACCGCTTGTGAAATATTTAATACCGGATATTCATCATTGGCGTCGATATAAACTTGGCGATGACATTGAGCAATTTCATCGTTTAATAAGCCTGTGGTCTCACGGCCAAAAACAATAGCAACATTATGATCAACGGCTTCTGGAATTACGCTTTCGGCGCATTCACGAGCATTCATAATAGGAAGCTGAAAAGTGCGATGACGGGCGCTTGTGCCAATGACAAGACTACAGTCTGCGATGGCTTCTTCTAATGTAGAAACGATGGTGGCATTTTCAAGCAGATCAACAGCACCGGCAGCGCGGCTGGTGGCTTCTTCTGATGGGTAGTCATTTGGGTCAACTAAATAAAGGTTGGTTAGTCCCATATTCTTCATCGCTCTGGCAATGGCGCCGACGTTGCCAGGATGAAAAGTGTTGATTAGTACGATTCGGATGTTACTTAGCATGGGTCGTGAAGTACTCTGGGTTGTTTGTCTCTTAGAGACCTTTGCACGGCTACTGTGCTCGCCAATACTTTGTTAAAAATAGACTCAAAATGCTCATTTATAACTCATAAACTCTGCTTTCTCGTGTATTTTTGCCTCGTCTTGGCTTCGCTCGTGACTTCGTGCAAAGGTCTTCAATAGTCAGATTATGGCTTTAGCGTGAGTGACTGCTCAGTGCTGGCAAAATCGACATTGTCTAAGATGACTTTGGTTGTGTCATTAAAGAGGAATTGGTTACAGGCGTGATGATACAGGGAACCTGTCTCTAACACCAACCGGTAGTTGCCTCTGGGGATGTAATTGGCTGCGTATGCTTGTTTTCCATACAAGTAGATAGAAAAGGGCGCTTGTCCGTCATAGGACTCGAAGGTGAGCATGCTGTGCTCGGGTAATTGGTTCAAAATGCGCAAACGGCTACTTCCGTCAGCCACACCAATTAACTCGCCATGCTGAGGTGCAGCACCGGGCTGGCCAAAGCAACCGGTTTGAAGTGCGTGTTGAATACTACCAAAGCCAATATTTTTTGTTTGCACCCATCCATTCATGCCGTTGTAACGGACAGTCAACCAGTTGCCTTGCGATTTAATACTTTGCAGATCTGATTGAGTTGGGATGGTTTGCAAGATGGCGCTGGATACATCTGGCTCTGCATAAAGCGTGGTGTCGGCTAAGGTGTAACTTATTCCAACACGAAACTGGGGATATAAGCCACTGATGTAGGTGGCTACTTTTTGCTCGGAGGCTGTTTCCTGCTTGGATGATTGCCAATACAGCGTGCTGTAAATGCCAGCAGCAAAACAAGCGATATAGGTAGCAGCGCGAAATGCAGCCTTTGCTGCGTCTAATTTAATCGGTTGGCTAACTGGTTCGTTATAGAACGACTGTGTGGATTGTGTAGATTGTGTGTATTCTTCTTCATCGTCCACAAAGGATTGGTAAGGTGGTATATCTGGTTTTTCGCCGCTTTGGTTGTCTGTATAGCTGTAGCCTTGTGAAGTAAAGTTTTTGGATGCCTTGAAGGCTTCTTCGTAAAGGGCTTTAACGCGTTTTTCATTTATGGTATTACGTGCTGCTTTGATAGCGTCATTACGTGTTTTTTCATGGTGAGCGTTGTTGCGCTTCATTTCTTCGTAGGCACGTTGTCGCTCTTTGACAAAGGCTTCCTGTTCTTTGTCTGTGGCGGTCGAAAAATTCGTATAACGGTTTTTGGCGCCAGAGCTTTGTGTGTTTTCTTTGGTAAAGGTAAAAGGTTTCCAGTCGTTGACTTGCGCACCTTGGCGAATGGCGTTGGTAACATTTTCGTAAGCAGCCTGAAGACGCTGAAAAAGCTCCGTTGTGTCTTTATCAGGATTTTTATCAGGATGATAGCGCCTTGCCAAACGTCTAAACGCGGTTTTTGCTTCCTGCTCGCTGGCGGTGGTTGGGATCTCCAGCAGTTGATAATCGTCTATTAGGCTCATGCGATGTTAGCTATTAACCGTGTTTTTGTGGTGAGTGGATTCTGATGTCATTAATGTTTACAGCATTATGCACGATTTGTTGGCGCTGACAAAGGCGGAACTTTTAATCTAATAATTTGAGATAATCGTTCGGCGACATAGGTCGGTAGAGGTGATAACCCTGTCCAATTTGGCATTGCCATTGTAGTAATAGTTGTAAGATTTCTTCGGATTCAATACCTTCAGCAACACTAACGATATTAAGTGCCTTACAGAGATCTATCATGTTGCGGCATAAGGTCTGGCTTTGGGGATCATTTAATAAGTTCATTACAAAGAATTGGTCAATCTTTAATTCATCTGTTTCTAAAGCAACGAGATTTTGCATAGAGCTATAACCTACGCCAAAATCATCGATAGCAAGCTTAAAACCTGCATGATGTAGCTGTCTTACGTTGTTATGTACTATGTCGTTGTTTTGGAAGATGCTGGTTTCAGTGATTTCTATAGTGAACTTACAGGCTGATAAATGATGATTTTGAAGCTTTTCAATGACTTGATTGGCAAAGTCTTCTTGAAGCAAATCAAGTGCAGATATGTTGATGGATAGGCGCTGTGTTGACAATGCAGCTGGGTGTTCAAAAGCCCACTGAAACACTTTTTCAAGCAACATATCTGTGAGCTTGTATATAAGACCTGTTTGTTCTGCTAATGGAATGAATTCTGCTGGCGATACTTGCCCTAAGTGCTTGTTGTGCCAACGAACAAGAACTTCACCACCGATAATACTTCGATCTGCTAAATTGACTTGAGGCTGAATGTGAAAATAGAGCTTTTCATGTTCAATATCATCTGTCAGCTGAGTGATTAAACCCAATTGATGGGCGTGATTACTTTTTAAATTATCGGTAAAAGCAGCCCAGTTACCGGATGAATAAGTGACCGAGTGGTTAGCGATGAGTGCGTTCTGATACAGTTTGTCTAAATCCGCTCCCTGTGTAGGGTAAAGTGCGCTACCTATTTTATATTGGTGTCTGAAATGAATTTTGTTTACCAGTGTTGGGGTATCAAGAATCCGCTGGATTTTTAGTATCTGTTGCTTGATTTGATCTGGAGTTGTACTGATTAAGATGATATTGGTTGCTGTTATCCGAATGACTTTATTAATACTTTTATTGGGTAAAGGAAAAGATAAAACGCCTTCCATCCTTAGGGCTTGTTGATGAATACTTTGAATGATTTTTGATATAACGGAGTCTGCTTTGGCAGGGCCAAAAGCTTGGTTCAAAGTTTGGTAGTTGCTGATGTCTATCATGACAAGTGCTAGCTGTGGAGAGTGTGGCGCTATTGATGCTAATAGTGTTGGCAGCTTATCAAAATAATAGGTTCGGTTTGGGAGATTGGTTGATGAATCAGTGAGCGCTTGTAGTTTTCGATTACGTTCAAACTGCTTGGATTTATCTGCAAAAGCAAAGGCAAAGCCAAGTAGTTGTAGCATGCTAGAAATAGGAAGAATAGATTCCGTAAAAAGGTTTATGGGTAATATTTTCCAAAAGATAAGAGTGTTTAGTATGCTGCCAATGATTAAAAAGAACCAAGAAAACAAATAAAAGCGTACCGCAATAAAGCCTTTTAGATAGGCTTTTATGCCCCAATAGATACAAATAAAAAATAGAAATACTTCGAGGCAAGCAAACAGGAGCGCAGCGGTTTTAACCGAGAATAGTTGTGTCGAAAGTAAGAATATGATGAAAATGCTGTCACCATATTTTCTAATCAATGATTGAGAGGAAGGGATCCGAACTTCTTTTAAAAAATGTATGCTGAAGCGAAATAGTATCCAAGCTCCGATACCAAATATGACAAATAGGTTTCTAATGATCCATTGGCTAATTTCTTCTGAAAAAATCCATCTACTGAACCCTGTGACAACGGATAGCGCAATAAATATAATGATATTTAGGCCAAGGTAGTAAACAAAGCCTGGCTGTCTTAGTAGGATAAAAACAAAGACATTGTGAGCGAGTAGAATAACCAAACTACTGATGATAAAGGTCCAGAAAATCAGTTTTTCCTCTTTTTTGGCTTCAGCGTTTGTATCATCAAACAACATAAAAGGTGTTAGTAGCGGACTATTACCCTGTTTACGGACTAATAGCGTTGTATCCTGCTCATTGGACAATGATATCGGTATCCAAATGCCGTTGTAGCGTTTTGTATCACCTTTCCAGCTTTCTAGTGCGCCTCTTTTCCATTGTGACTGAAGCTGATCTCCATGAAATAAATAGAAATCAAGGTGTTCGATGACGTAGTAGTTTAAGGCAAGATGAATCGTTTGCCCCATGTTTGGTGTTGTGGTTTTGGGAAAGCTTAACTTGTGCCAGTAAGCGCTTTCTGAGAAGCCTTGGGACTCTTCATAAATGCTTTGTTGAAATTCCCCATTTGATAGTACATCTTTAGCTGAAATGGGTTGTGTTTCTTTGAAGGTTGGAATTAGCACGTTGATCCTTGGATCACTTCCATTGGAAATGATCGTATTTTCTGCCCATAGCTGCGTTGCTATAAAAAGAAAAAAAAGAAAACACTTTGATGCCATTCCTACTGTTCCTAACTGAAAAAGGTGATGATTAGGGGAGATCCGTCTAAGAGCGGTATTATAAGTATGTTAGTGCAGTATCTCTAAGACTTTACTTGCATTCCTACTGGCTTTCTTAAAATATAGGCGACATTTTTAATCTATGTATACTGTTTAGGATTTTTATGAGCGATAAACTTACCCACTTGGATCATCAAGGCCACGCACATATGGTTGATGTCTCAGACAAAGACATTACTAAACGCACGGCAACCGCTCAGGCAATTCTTTTAATGCAACCAGCTACGTTAAAAAAAGTGATAGAAGGAGGTTTGCCAAAAGGCGACGTGTTGGCAACAGCTCGTATTGCAGGTATTCAAGCGGCAAAGAAGACATCTGACTTGATTCCATTGTGTCATCCTTTGATGTTAACGAAAGTGACGGTCGATATTATTGTTATCAGTGATTGTGAGTTGGAAGTGTTATGTACTTGCTCACTATCCGGTAAAACGGGTGTTGAGATGGAAGCCCTTACGGGTGCTAGTATCGCAGCATTGACGCTTTATGATATGTGCAAAGCAGTTGATAAGGGCATAGTTATTCGGAATGTGTCTTTGTTAGAAAAAAAAGGCGGTAAAAGCGGTGACTGGAGTAAAGGGAATGTCTAAGGTGAGGGTGGTATTTTTTGCGTCTTTGAAAGAAAGCATTGGTCAGAGCGAATACATTGCAGAGTTAGCATTACCTTTGAGTATTAGCGAATTAAAACACCAATTGGCTAATGAATTAGATAAAGGACAAGCGCTGCTTGAGAAAGGTATCCAATCCTCTATTGATTTCGAATTTGCTAGAGACCCAGATATTGTCCCTGAATCTGTCAGTGAAGTGGCTTTTTTTCCACCTGTCACCGGAGGCTAAATGATTCTCGTACAGGAAGAAGATTTTCACGTTGATGTTTTATATAAAAATTTATTGAAGGCTAATCAAACGGGTGCTGTTGCCATGTTTGTTGGTTTGGTACGCCAATTTTCTGACTTACCCAAAGAGGCCTGCAGCTTCGAGCTTGAGCATTATCCAGGAATGACGGAGCGTAATTTGCAAGTCATTGTTGATGAAGCCAATGCACGTTGGCCTTTATTAGACGTTTGCGTTGTGCACCGTGTGGGTCGTTTGTCAGTAGATGATCAGATCGTATTTGTTGGTGTCAGTGCCTCTCATCGTGCCGAAGCTTTTCAAGCGTGTGATTTTATTATGGATTATTTAAAAAGCCGAGCAGCGTTTTGGAAAAAAGAATCTGAAGGCTCAGATAGTCGTTGGGTAGAGGCCAATACTAACGACGAAAAAAGCCTAGAGCGTTGGTCAAAATAGCACAACTCACAATAAAGAGAAGTGCTAGTTCTTGTTGTGAGTGGTAATTAATGAGGTCGAAGAGTTTTCTTTCGGCCACTTGCATGGCGCTCCCGATATTCGGTATCAATGTATTTATCTGTTGTAGCCATGCTGGCATGGCCTGCGTCTTCTCTAACGTGTTCTTTTGGTCTCGTTTTTACGTCTTCCGATATGCCTGTGTGTCGTAACCAGTGAACGGTTGCAACACGTAGGTCATCAGCATCGGCTCTCATGCCATCTTCACACATGCGTTCATAAGCTTTGTCAAAGCACAGCTGAACTATGTTGCGAACCTGTCGTGAGCTTGTCATCGCACCTTGCCCTCGGTTTTTAGGTACAAGAGGTGTGTTTTCAGCAATGGTTGGCAGTAATGGTAAATCTCGAAACTGTCGATAGCGTTTTAACGCATTCAACATATCATCAGATACTGCAACAAGTCGTTCTTTATTACCTTTTGAAAGAACTTTAAACCACCAATGTCCGTCGGCGTCTTTTATAAAGTCGCCCATCACTGGCGCAGACCGTTCATCGGCGACTAATTCAGAAATTCGTAAATACATGCCAAGTAAAGCATTCATTATAAATAGAGTGCGTTCATGGTGTGCGGGATCTTCTTCAGCCAACATCTCTGCTGTTTCTATTACATAATCCCACTGTAAATTAGAAATACGTCTGACTTGTTTACGAGAGATTTCTTTTTTTACAAATTTACTTTTTTGTCGAATCAATGCCACAGGATTTTGCTGTGCAGCATCCTCTTGCATAAGAAATCCATAATAAGACGATAGGATTGAAAATGTTGCCCTGATGGCTGCTTGAGATAATGAGTGTTGTTTGGCTTTAGGTACATCACCATTTTTAAATTCTAATTTACTCACATGCGCAACAAATGGTCGCCAATCTTTATTGGCTGTTCTCTGCCCCATATGTAATTTAAAACGAGCGACGTTTTTAGTGCCAATCCAGCTTTCTGGAGGTGTTATACAAAAATGTATAAATTCTTCGATCTGATCACGACGTAACTGGGTTGTTGGGCATAAGGCGATATGCCATGACCAGAGGAGTAATCGCTCAACTTCTCGTCTATAAGAGTTGAATGTTGCTTGTGAGCCGTTGTAACTATAGATAAAGCATAATGCTAGCTGAAGATCTCGTCGATACTCAGGATCATTGATATGAGGTGTAGAGCTTTCTAAATGAGCAACAATACCTTCAAACTGAGTAAAAGGATTCGGTAAATGTTCTAAGTTATCTATTAAAGCAAGCGGTGTCATAATCTTTTATATCCAAACAGATGATGTATATTAGCAAATTTTTCGATCTATCCCTATCGATTTGTCTCTATATCGGGAATCGCTCTTAAGTGAAAGTCACGTGTTGTGTATTTATTCCTTATTCGACTGTTTTTTTGCCTTATTTATTTTGATTTCTACCTATTTTTTGTGATCTTTACTCGAATTGATGTTTGTTAGTTCGTATTTGGAAAAAAGGTGGAAGATATTGTTTTGGGCTTTTTAATTTTCAGTAAAGGACTATTATAAAATTATCGAAGCGATAAACGATTTGAATTTTAAATATTAATGATTGCTCTCTCAAGGAGAAAAATATGAAAACTATCACTAAAGTAACTTTGGCTCTATTAACTGCTTCTGCAATGACAACTGCAGCTTTTGCTGAAACAGGCATTGAACGTGTTCAAAGTGCAAAAGGTAGTGTTGAGGCGTTAGGTGTGACTCTTGAAAATATGGGCGCTAATGTTGATACCAGTGTTGATTTAAATGGTGCTTATACTTTTGAACAGAAAACAGCTGTTTATAATGCGAAACATGCTGAACTTCAAAATCAATTTGACGCTTTGCATGCACAATCTGCAGAGTAATTAAACGCTTGATGATCGATTCAAATACTATTTAATTTTAAAGGTGAATATTATGAAAAACTTAAATAAAACTATTTTAGCGCTATTGGCTGCTTCTGTAATGACGACAGCAGCTTTTGCTGAAACAGGTACTGAACGTGTTCAAAGTGCAAAAGGCAGTGTTGAGGCGTTAGGGGTAACACTTGAAAATATGGGTGCTAATGTTGATACCAGTGTCGATTTAAATGGTGCTTATACGTTTGATCAAAAAGCGGCTGTATATGACGCTAAGCATACAGAATTGCAAAACCAATTCGATGCATTACATGCTCAAACAGCGGAATAATAACCCCATTTAACAGATTAAAGGATAACGATATGAAAACTTTAAATAAAACTATTCTAGCTCTAGTAACAGCATCTGTAATGGCTACAAGTGCGTTTGCAGCTTCTGGTGAGAGTCCTACTGACCGCATTCAAAGTGCTAGAGGTAGCGTAGAAGCACTTGCTGTAACACTTGAAAACATGGGCGCTGATGTCGATGCAAATGTTAATTTGAATGGTGCATATAGTGTAGATCAGAAAGTATCTGCATACGAAACTAAACATGCTGAATTGCAAGCACAGTTTGATGAACTCCACGCACAATCAGCAGAATGATGCTGACTTGCTGTAGATAAAAAAGCCAAACTTTTAGTTTGGCTTTTTATTTTTTTATATTTCGCTAATTTCTATTTTCTTCTTCTAAGTCTTCTTGTTTTTCTGCTTCATTAATTATTTTAAATTTTGCTGCTGTCTCTTGTATGGCATTTTTGTCGTTATCTTTAGCGTCATTTTCGGCTCGTTTAATTAAATACTCTGCAGTTTTATCCTTTCCTTGGCTAAAGTCTAATAAAGCTCGATAGTTTAGTGCCATAGGGATGTTGTTTCTAGATTGATAATATTGAATATTTGCTCTCCAAATTAATCGCTGCTCATAAAGATAATTTGAATAAACTGAGATAGGTTTTGTCTTAGTTAATTGTGCATTAAGCATTGAAAAAAGAATATCTTTTGGTGCAAGGTCTAGCCGCATATTTATGATGTTAAGGCCTTGCTCTGTTTGGCCTGAAGCAGCATAACTAAGCGCTTGTAAGTAATCTGTAAATTGATTATGTTTTTCTAGTTTATTTAAAAAAATTAGAGCTCTTTCGGGGGATTGGATAAGATAAGAGAAAAGTCCTTTGGCGAAATTTTTAGCATCATTATCCTGTATTTTTTGATCTAAATAGGTAAAGGGTTTGTCCTCAATACCAGCTCTGTACGCTAGTAGGCTTGCTCTAAAAAATTCAAAGTCTGTTGTTGTATTGTTGCTTAAGATAGTTTCTTTAGTCTCGGTACTAAAGGAATCAGATAGCCTTGAGTTTGGCGAAGGATGGCTTGATAAATATTCCAGTTTTGGTCTTCCCAGTGCCTGCTTAAAGAAAGCCTGAAATAATTTTGTCATACCCTCTGGTGCGAGTCCTGCGTTGATTAGATATTCTCGACCACGTCGATCGGCTTCTTGTTCTTGGTTGCGACTATAAGTTAGAGTATTTTCTGCCTGATTCGCTATACCCCCTAGCCAAAGTGCTGTTGTGGCATCAGAGCCGGCGCCAGCTAGGGCTGCAGCTATTCCTGCCCCCAGCATGACAAGAGTCTTCTGTAACTCTTCACCAGAATGTTTGGTTTGGCGCTCATAGTGCCGAAGGTCCAAATGAGCAATTTCGTGTCCTAATAAGCCAAATAGCATGTCTTCACTAGTTATCATCTCCATAATATCTGAGTAAATGAAAAGATGATTGCCTGGAATGACAAAAGCATTACTCTGCGAGCTGTTCAAAAGTGTCATTTCGACTGTGGTGTTATAAAGATTCGTTTGCGGAAGAATTTGAGATAGCGCATCTTTTAAGTAATCGTAGGCTGGAGGAAAGTCGATTAATGCTCGGCTTCCATTTAGTTTTCGAAACCAATATTGTCCTAGTATGTAGGAGGGATTAGACAAGGCTCTTTCGTCTTTGTTCGCTTCCAGATCAGGAATGCTGGCTGTACTTATATTGGACAAAGTACTTGTAAAAACAACGGCTAAGATGGTTAAGCCTGTTGTAACGTTTGAAAATAGTCTCATAATATGGCTAATGTATTCATTGGGTAAATTATAAAATGACGATCAATCTAGGCAATCAGTATGACGTAATCTTGGATGCAAGAGAAGATCGTTGCCCAATGCCTTTGTTAAAGGCAAAAATGGCGTTAAGTAAGATGGCGGTGGGAGAGCGCTTATGTGTGACAACCTGCGATGCAGGTTCGTTAAAAGATATCCCTCAATATACGGCACTCGTCGGATTTACTTTATTGTCAACATGTGAAGACAATGATGTGTATACCTTTGTTATTCAAAAAAGCTGAAACGGACTCGATATGTTTAAAATTGTTGATACGCTGATTAAACGGTATTTTTCTAATGAAGAAGTAGTGGTCTTTCTTTTATTACTGATTGCTACGCTCTGTGTTTTGGCTTTTTGGGGCGGGATTCTAGCACCAATATTAATTGCTATCGTCTTAGCATTTTTACTGCAGGGTTTAGTTGATCGGCTGCAACGTCTCCGACTGGGTCATCTCACATCTGTTTTTATTGTATTTTTTACTTTCTTAACCGCCTGTAGTGTTTTTATCGGTGTCATGGTACCAATTATTTGGCGCCAAGCTGTACGACTCGTGCAAGATGCACCGAGGATGTTTATGGTAATTCGCAATGAAGTGCAGCAATTTGCTGAAGGGCATAGTGATTTAGTTAGTCAAGCGGCGATAGATGAAGTAACAAATTCACTGGCCAATGAGTCAACGAATCTTGGGCAATGGTTGTTATCTTTTTCATTGTCGAGCATTCCTTCGTTGTTCTCAGTTGTTATTTACGTGGTATTAGTGCCATTGGTGATTTTTTTCTTGTTAAAAGACCAAGATAAAATACTTGATTATTTGACGTCTTGGTTACCTAAGGAAAGAAAAATGATGCGTAATATCGCTCATGAAATGAATGGCCAGATTGCAAATTATATTCGAGGCAAGTTCATTGAGATGTTTGTCGTTGGTGTAGTGACTTATGTTGTATTTTTGGTGTTTGGTTTGAAATACGCAGAGTTGCTGGCCTTGTTAGTCGGTTTGTCGGTGTTGATTCCTTACATCGGTGCGGCTGCCGTGACTATTCCAGTTGTGTTGGTGGCGTTCTATCAATATGGAACTCAGAGTGAATTCATCTATGTGGTGGTTGCCTATTTAATCGTTCAAGCATTGGATGGTAATGTGCTTGTCCCTTTATTGTTTTCAGAGGCAGTGAACTTGCATCCGCTGGCAATCATTGTTGCAGTTTTGTTTTTCGGTGGTATATGGGGATTCTGGGGGATATTTTTTGCGATTCCATTAGCTACTTTGGTAAAAGCTATTATTAATGCGTGGCCAAACCAAGAGCTGTTGTCCTCATAGTTTTTTCTTTTGCTGCATAAGCTTAAAGCCCCGCTCTTTATTGCTTTAAGAGTGGGGCTTTTTCTTAGGTCTAAAAAGTAAGTTTAAAAAGGGTAGGTTTAAAAAGTTAGTCTAGAACGGATGCGAGCAAAATACTAAAAGGAGGAAGGACGATAGTCTTTCCATCTATGTACCCACTGTGCATGGCTTCTGGCAAGGTCAATGCTGATAGTTTGAGTTCGACTGGTAATATGATGTCTTGGTTAGCGGTATTGATTGCCACGTAAAGACGTTTGCCATTATAGCTACGAAGGAATGTCAGTGTTGTTTCATCGTTGTAGATAAACTTAATGTCACCATGGCGTAACTCAGGATGACTGCGTCTTACATGAAGAAAATCTCGATAAGCATGCAAAACAGAATGGCGGTTGCCTTCCTGTTCGCTAACCGCTAATGGTTTTTGGTCTTCTGCAATGGGTAGCCAAGGTTGAGCGGACTGAGTGAACCCTCCCAGTGTTTCGTTTTTCCATGGAATAGGGGTTCTGCAACCGTCTCGACCTTTAAACTCTGGCCAGAAAGCAATACCAAAAGGATCAACTAATTGATCAAATGTCAGCTCTGCTTCAGGTAGTCCAAGCTCCTCTCCCTGATACAAACAAACACTCCCGCGCAAGGTTAAAAGCATTGCCATATAGATTTTGCTTTTGGCAATTGGATCATGGTTATTTCCCCAGCGTGTAGTTACTCGTTCCACGTCGTGATTGCCGATCGACCAACAAGGCCAGCCATCGCCTAATCCCGCTTCTATTGTTTCCATTGTGTTGCGAATGTGAGCCATCGAGGAATCATGAGTGAGTAGGTCGAACGAGTAGCACATGTGTAACTTATCTTTGCCTTGTGTATAAGCTGCCATGGTTTCAAGTGCAAAATCACAGCCTACTTCACCAACGGTTGTAGTGTTTGGATATTGGTCTAATAAGGTGCGTAAACGTTTTAAAAAGGCAATATTTTCAGGTCTGGATTTGTCATATAGATGCAGCTGGTAAGCGTATGGATTGTCGAGTCGTACCCCAATACTTCCTTCCACCACTTCTTTTTTGGGAGGGTTACTTTTTAGCTCAATGTCATGATAGTAATAATTTGCTGTATCTAGTCGGAAGCCGTCTACGCCGCGTTTTAACCAAAACTCAACGGTTTCAAGTAATGCGTCGACAACGACAGGGTTATGGAAGTTTAAGTCTGGCTGGCTGTCTAAGAAATTATGAAGATAATATTGTCTACGACGACTATCCCAATGCCAAGCTGGACCACCAAAAACAGACAGCCAATTATTAGGGACTGTACCATCTGGATTTGCATCCGCCCAAACATACCAATCGGCTTTGTCGTTGTCATGACTACTGCGAGACTCAACAAACCATGGATGCTGATCTGAACTATGATTTAGAACTTGGTCAATCATAACTTTAAGGCCGTGATGATGAGCGGAAGCAATCAGTTCATCAAAGTCGGCCAGTGTTCCGAAAATAGGGTCCACGTCACAGTAGTTGGAAACATCATAACCAAAGTCTTTCATGGGTGAAGTGAAAAACGGAGAGAGCCAAATCGCGTCAACGCCTAATGAAGCGATGTAGCTCATCTTCGCCGTTACGCCAGGAAGGTCGCCGATACCATCGTTATTTGAGTCGAAAAAACTACGAGGATAAACCTGATAAATTACGGCGCCACGCCACCATTCTGTTTTGTTTGTCATGATTGTCCTCGTTGTAAATAAGAAAATTATTAATATGAGCAGGGACAGGATAGGTTAAATTTGTAGCGGACTTGCACCATTATCTGTCGTGCTTTTTTACAATATTTCCAGCATACTTAATCATTATAATTAATGCATGATCTTTGTTGTCTTATTTGGCAGTAAACATCGTAATTTTTTGGAGCCATGATGTTTTCTGAAAATGCTCGCCCTGTGGCTTGGCCTTTATTTTTCTTTTACTTTTTTTTCTGTGCTGTTATCGGCGTCATGATGCCTTATATATCGATGTATTATAAATCGATTGGCTTAACCGCTTCCGAGATTGGTCGTTTGATGTCTACTTTCACTTTGTCTGGCATTTTGGTACCGCATTTTTGGGGATGGTTAACTGCGAAAGTAGGTTTGCCAAAACGCATACTTCAATTAGGCATTTTAGGTTGTTTTATTGCCGTCATTCCGTTTAATTGGAGCGATCAATTTGAAACCTTGTGGCTATTGACCTGTACTATGGCGCTGTTTTATTCGGCACTTATCCCGATGACGGACTCTTTGACTGTGCGTAGTATCCGACAATTGGATGTACCCTATACACGTTTAAGAGCCGGTGGTTCAATTGGTTATGTGTTTGCAGTAACTGGAGCTGGTTTTTTAATCGGTCAATTTGGGATAGGTGTCGTTATTCCTACAATGTGTGCATTTATGGCACTTGCAGTTGTGACGTCTTTTTTCCTTAAAGAACAGGCCTATGAGACCAATCAACCCAAGGCGACAACTTCTTTTTTTGCATTAGTAAAAAATCCTGAATCGATGCTGTTTTTTGTTTTAGCATTTTTGGCTTTTATGTCACATGCGCCTTTCAATGTTTTCTTTGCCGTGCATCTGTCTAACTTTGGTTACAGTGGCGAACAAATTGGCTTATTGATGGCTTTGGGTGTGGTGATTGAAATTTTCTTGTTCTTATTTTTTGGTAATACAATTAAGCGCTTTGATGTGGTCCACATTATTACACTTTGTTTTATTTGCGGTATTGTTCGTTGGTTATTAGTCGGCTGGTTTGCCTCTATTGCATGGGTGCTTATTTTTACGCAGTTGCTCCACTGTATTACGTTTGCACTGTTTCATATGGTTTCCATTGAGCAGATTAGACGTCTTTTTCCAGAACGATTTGCTGGTCAAGGTCAAGCCATGTATAGCGCTTTTGCTATCGGCTTAGGCGGTGGACTGGGAATGGTAATTACTGGTTATCTTTGGGAATGGTTGGGTGGAGCTTGGGTTTTTACTCTAGCAGCTTGTGTTAGTACGCTGGCACTAACAATACTTCTTATTAGTCAGCGCCGTTAGTTTTCCTAAAAGTCTTTTCCTAAAGATCCTATAAACTTGTGCTGTCGCATTTAAGTAATTCAATAAAAGCGATAGCAGCACGGCTAAGTGTTCTTTGCTTATGATGAATAACTCCTAGTTTTCTTTCTACGTTCAAATCCGGCAAGTTTAATACGACGAGTTTTTCGTCGACTAGTGTCGAAGGAAGTAGTGACCAACCCCAGCCAATGTTAACCAGCATCGCTAATGTTTCTAGGTTGTTCGTGTTCATTCGCACCTGAGGTTTTAGGCCTTGTTTGCCAAATGCTTGTTCTGCTATTTGTCTTGTGAAAGTGTTTTTGTTGGGCAAAACGCAGGCATGCTGTGCTAATTCAATTAGACTCAAGTTTTTAGAAAGCGCGAGAGGGTGATCTTTACTGACCACACAGGCAAGTGGATCAGACCAAATAGGCAATGATTCAATGAGCGGATTTTCTTTATTAGATAGAGTAATAATCCCCAGTTCTGCTCTTCCTTTTAATACATCTTGATAAGCTTCTTCAGATTGAACAAATTCAATTTCTAATTGTGCGCTTGGGAAATCTTCTTGAAATCGTTTGAGAGATTTAGGTAAGCGGTGTAAGCCAACGTGATGGCTAGTGGATATGCGTAATTCACCGCTTACATCTTGCATTTGTAGTGTCATGCTGCGCTTTATGTCTTGCAGGTCCTCTGCCATTTTTCGTGCTTTGGGTAATAGACGAATACCGGCTTCTGTTAATTGAACCTGACGCCCGATGCGATCAAAAAGTTTTACTCCAAGACTGCTTTCAAGTGAGGCAACACGTTTGCTAATAGCGGGTTGGGTAACAAAAAGTTGATCACCAGCTGCTGAAAAAGAGCTGGTTTCGGCGACTTTTATAAAAGTAAGCAGTTCGGCAATGTCTATCATTCCAAAAAATTATCCAAAACATGAAAAATATGAATTTGAGTAATTTAAGCCAAAGTTTTAGGATAGCGCAATAGATTTCTGAGGAGAGAACTTATGTCAGGTAAAACACTTTATGACAAGTTGTGGAATAGCCACCTTGTTCAGCAGCGAGATGACGGCAGCGCATTGATTTATATCGATTTGCAGTTGCTTCATGAAGTAACATCGCCTCAAGCATTTGAAGGGCTTCGATTGGCAGGACGTAAGCCTTGGCGTGTGTCTTCAAGTTTGGCAACGCCAGACCATAACGTGCCAACGACTAAGAAAGAGCGTATTTCTGGCGTAGATGGTATTGCCGATCCAGTTTCTAAAATCCAAGTTATCACTTTAGATGACAACTGTAACGAATTCGGTATTACTGAATTCAATATGAAAGACATCCGCCAAGGAATCGTACACGTTGTTGGGCCAGAGCAAGGTGCGACGCTTCCAGGTATGACGGTTGTTTGCGGTGATTCACATACATCTACTCATGGTGCTTTTGGTGCTTTGGCACATGGTATCGGTACATCAGAAGTTGAACACGTATTAGCAACTCAGTGTTTGGTACAAAAGAAAAGCCGCAATATGCTGGTTCGTGTTGATGGTGAATTGTCGCCATGGGTTTCTGCGAAAGACGTTGTCTTGGCGATTATCGGTGCGATTGGTACGGCTGGTGGTACGGGGTACGCCATTGAATTTGGTGGAACGGGTATTCAATCATTGTCGATGGAAGGACGTATGACTGTCTGTAACATGGCAATCGAAGCGGGCGCTCGTGTTGGTTTGATCGCAGTAGACGATACCACTATCGAATATGTAAAAGGTCGTCCTTATGCGCCAAAAGGCGAGCATTGGGATATGGCTGTTGAAGCCTGGAAAGATCTTGTTTCTGATAAAGACGCGCAATTTGACGAAGTGGTTGTGCTGAAAGCTGAAGATATCAAGCCACAGGTTACATGGGGAACGTCACCTGAAATGGTTATCGCCATTGATGAGCCAATTCCTCGCCCTGAAGATCAGAAAGATCCGGTGAAAAAAGAAGGTTATGCGCGTGCTTGGAAATACATGGGTTTAGAAGGCAAAACTATGCTGGCTGATGTCACTCTTGACCGCGTTTTTATTGGCTCTTGTACTAATTCACGCATTGAAGATTTACGCATCGCAGCGCAAGTTGTTAAAGGCCGTAAAGTGGCTTCTACTCTTAAGCAAGCGATTGTTGTCCCGGGTTCTGGCTTGGTTAAAGCGCAAGCTGAAAAGGAAGGTTTGCATGAAATCTTTGAGGCGGCTGGATTAGAGTGGCGCGAACCAGGTTGTTCTATGTGTTTGGCAATGAATGCTGACAAGTTAGGTGCTGGCGAACATTGTGCGTCTACCTCGAACCGTAACTTTGAAGGCCGTCAAGGCTTTGGTGGTCGTACGCATTTGGTTAGCCCTGCGATGGCTGCGGCCGCAGCAATTGCTGGTCACTTTGTTGATGTTAATGAGTTTGTGAAACACTAGGAGAGAAGAGCATGCGTCCCTTTACTAAACACACAGGTTTAGCCGCTCCTTTGGATTTGGCAAACGTTGATACAGATATGATTATTCCGAAGCAGTTCTTGAAATCCATCAAGCGTACTGGCTTTGGTAAAAATTTATTTGATGAGCTTCGCTACGAAGATGAAGGTCAACCAGACCAAGAATGCGATGGTCGTCCTATTCGTAAGGATTTTGTTTTAAACCAAGATCGTTACAAAGGCGCGAGTGTGTTATTGGCTCGTCAGAACTTTGGTTGTGGCTCTAGTCGTGAACATGCGCCTTGGGCATTAGATGATTACGGTTTCCGCGCGATTATTGCTCCAAGCTTTGCGGATATTTTTTACAATAACTGTTTTAAAAATGGTTTGTTACCGATCGTTTTACAAGCTGAAGAAGTGGATCAATTGTTCGCTGAAGTGGCATTACGTGAAGGTGCTCAAGTGATTGTCGACCTTGAAAACCAAACTGTTACATCGCCTTCTGGTGCGATATTTGAGTTTAATGTCGATAACTTCCGTAAACATTGCTTGTTGAATGGTTTGGATGATATTGGTTTGACGTTACAGCAAGATTCTGCGATCCGTCGTTACGAAGAAAAACGCATGAATGATGCGCCTTGGCTTTTCTTGCCACGCGGTCAGTAAACAAAAGACATAGCTTTTAAGGGTTTAAAATGACTAAAAATGTATTGGTATTACCGGGTGATGGTATTGGCCCAGAAATCGTAGCGCAAGCGGTTCGAGTATTGGATGCGGTTAATGAACAGTTTTCATTGAATATTCAACATGAAAGCGCATTGGTTGGTGGTTCTGCTTATGATGAGACGGGTTCCCCATTACCTGAAGCGACATTAGCAAAAGCGAAAGCAGCCGATGCTATTTTGCTTGGTGCTGTGGGCGGACCTAAGTGGGATAAGTTAGACATGTCTGTTCGTCCTGAAAAAGGCTTACTTGGCTTACGTTCTAACCTTGAGCTGTTTTCGAATCTTCGTCCTGCAATTTTGTATCCGCAGTTAGCTGATGCGTCTAGCTTGAAACCAGAAATCGTTGCTGGCTTGGATATTCTTATTGTTCGTGAATTAACAGGCGGTATTTATTTCGGTCAGCCTCGTGGTATTCGTATATTAGAAAATGGCGAACGCGAAGGCTTTAACACCTATGTTTACAATGAGTCAGAAATTCGTCGCATCGGTCGTTCAGCTTTTGAAGCAGCTCGTCAACGTGGCAAGCGCGTCTGCTCAATTGACAAGTCCAACGTACTAGAAGTGACGGTTCTTTGGAAAGAGGTCATGGAAGAAGTAGCGAAAGAGTATCCTGACGTCGAATTGACTCATATGTTAGTAGATAATGCTGCAATGCAGCTTGTTCGTGCACCAAAACAGTTTGATGTAATGGTTACTGGCAATATGTTTGGTGATATCCTTTCTGATGCTGCGGCTATGTTGACAGGTTCTATTGGTATGCTACCTTCTGCTTCTCTAAATGCTGAAGGTCGCGGTATGTATGAGCCATGTCACGGCTCTGCGCCAGATATTGCAGGCAAAGGAATCGCTAACCCATTGGCGACAATTTTGTCAGTTGCTATGATGTTGCGTTATTCTTTAGACGCAAAAGATGCGGCCGATGCTATTGAAGCGGCAGTAAGTAAGGTTCTAGATCTAGGTTTAAGAACCGCAGATATTGCATCAAAAGGATGCGAAACTGTTAGTACGCAAGCCATGGGCGATGCAGTTCTAGCAGCATTAAAAGCGTAATATCATAACGATATTGGGCATTCATTAGGGATACTGCTCTTGGTATGAGTGGCCCCACAAAAAAAGGTAACATTAACCATGTCAAAACAAACTGTAGGTTTAGTCGGATGGCGCGGAATGGTCGGTTCCGTGTTGATGCAACGAATGATGGAAGAAAAAGACTTTGATCATATTGATCCAGTTTTTTTCACTACATCTCAAACGGGGCAGAAAGGTCCAGAAATTGGTAAAGATATTCCATTGCTTCAAGATGCAAGTGACATTGAATCATTGAAAAAGATGGATATTATTATTACCTGTCAAGGCGGGGATTACACCAAGGCTATTTACCCACAGTTGCGTAATGCTGGTTGGAAAGGTTACTGGATTGATGCGGCGTCTTCGTTGCGTATGGATAAAGACGCGATTATCGTACTTGATCCTGTTAACTTAAATGTTATCAAGCAAGGTTTAAGCAATGGCGTAAAAACGTTTGTAGGCGGTAACTGCACAGTTAGTTTGATGCTATTGGCGCTAGGTGGGTTGTTCGAGAAAGGTCATATTGAATGGATGACCTCTATGACTTACCAAGCTGCTTCTGGAGGCGGTGCACGCCACATGCGTGAATTGATCAATCAAATGGGTATGTTACATGGTTCTGTTGCGGCTGAGCTTGCAGATCCTGCTAGTGCGATTCTAGAAATTGATCGTAAAGTCGCAGAAACAATGCGTTCTGGTGTATTGCCAACTGACCAGTTTGGTGTGCCATTAGCTGGTTCTTTGATCCCTTACATTGACAGTCAGCTTGATAACGGTCAAAGCCGTGAAGAGTGGAAGGCGCAGGCGGAGTGTAACAAGATCTTAGGTATCGATGGTAAGCCAATTCCAGTTGACGGGTTATGTGTCCGCATCGGTGCGATGCGTTGCCATAGTCAGGCTTATACTATTAAGCTAAACAAAGACATTCCTATTGCTGATATCGAAGGCATGCTTGCTCAACATAATGATTGGGTAAGTGTTATTCCTAATGATAAGCAAGCAACTATGGAGCGTCTAACTCCAACAGCGGCGACTGGAACATTGAATATTCCTGTTGGTCGTATTCGCAAGTTGAACATGGGGCCTGAATATATCAGTGCTTTCTCTGTTGGTGATCAGTTATTATGGGGTGCAGCAGAGCCATTGCGCCGCATGTTACGCATTTTGCTAAATGACTAGAATCGCCTAGTTTATTTTCCAAAAAAAGCGCCAGTCATACGTGACTGGCGCTTTTTTTTGCTTGCTTGGTTGAGTAGGGCATGATGTTATCAATGAGTGGTATGGCTCCATTTTTTGATAGTAGGATTACGTGGCCAAGACAAATAGAAGCTTTAGGAGGGTGTGTGTTATCAAGATTGCCAAAGTGGGTTGAGTATGGTGCATTTTTGCTTGCTTTGATCGCTGGAAGTGTTAATGCAGTTGCTTTGATAGGTTTTCAGCATCAAGCAGTGTCGCATTTATCGGGTACTGCTACGCTTATTGGTAGTGCTTTGTTAAATCCAATACCGGGGACACTTTTGCATCTAATTGGAATACTGCTAAGCTTCTTATTTGGTTCTGCGCTTTCTGGTTTTATGTTGACGGGAACATCATTGAAACTAGGTCGCTTATATGATGTCTTATTAATCATTGAGGCCGCACTTTTATTAATTGCCATGTATTTTTTGTTAAACAATCATACCTCAGGCCATTATTTTGCGTCAGCTGCTTGTGGTCTTCAGAATGCTCTTGCAACAACTTATAGTGGTGCTGTGGTACGAACTACCCACTTAACCGGCATCTTTACTGATTTGGGCATTATGCTGGGAGGAGCTTTACAAGGAAAGCCTATGGATAAGCGAAGGGCTTTTTTGTTTCTTATCATAATGACAGGTTTTATTTTTGGTGGCTCAATAGGGACGTGGTTATTTCATCAATTTAGTTTTTATGCTTTGTCTGTACCGGCTGGATTATGCGTATTCCTCGCCATTCTTTATCGGTTGTACAGTAGTCGTTTGATGCGAAGTGTTGAGCCAGTTTAGGAACAAAATAAATTTGCTATTTAAACTTTCTATGATGATGCTATAGCCAGTTATAGGGAAAATAAATACATATTTTTATACAATATAGACTTGAAATGTTTGCTAGATTTTTAGACTTATGATATTGATATATAAAGTTTTTTAAGGCAGATTCTTTGCGTTTGTATGTAAGTTCTTGGCTTTAATCATGATCTTGAGCAAGTATTTACAATATGGGTATTGAAATTTGGGCATACCATCCTTAGATTATAGGTAAGGGCAACGGAGGAGGAACAAGACTTAAGTTAATAAAAAACCTGACCAAAACAGAAGGAAATTCTCTATGTATACATTGAATATTAGCGGTCACCACGTCCAATCTGGTGAAGAAGTTCAAGAAGTAGTAAAAGATAAAATGGATCATTTGGCGCGTATCAATAATCAGATAACCACCATTAATGTGACCTTAAATACAGAGAAGCATGGGACTCATGAATTAATTGTAGAAGCCAGTGTTCATATTCCTGGTCATGATCTTTTTGCAATGGTACAAACAGATAAACAACTTAAACCTGCCCTTGACCTGTTAGTTGGCAAGTTAGAGAAACAGTTAATTAAACATAAAGCGAAGCATGCTGGTCGACAGCACCATATTAACGCTAAGGATGTAGAAAGCCCTGTAGAGCGTCAGTTGCAAGCTGAATTTGATGAGCTTGTTGAGCGCGAAGTTATTTAGTTAACCAAATCTTCTAGGATAAAGCCTCGCTTATGCGGGGCTTTTTTGTTTTTATTAGTCGCTATTTTTGTTGGTTTGAACTGACCCCCAATAGTTGGACATTCCA
>NZ_KZ454883.1:0-132384 GCF_002792415.1 Marinomonas sp. BSi20584 | reverse complement strand
AGTGTCTGGTTGCTCTAAATGGATAGCCCTTGTTTTTATACAGTATTTTTTGGGTGTTATATTGCAGAATCGAAAGATTATTCATATAGATGCTGATTGTTTTTATGCTGCGATAGAGATGCGGGACGATCCTAATTTGCGCAATATTCCAATGGCTATTGGGGGGCCCGCAAGTGGACGGAGTGTATTGTCGACGGCTAACTATGCCGCTCGAGTTTATGGTGTTCGTTCTGCTATGCCGACATCTGTGGCGAAACGGCTATGTCCTGCCTTGCTTGTTATACCTGGAAATATGAATAAATACCGACTTGCTTCTGAGCAAATGCATGCTATTTTTCGAGAATTCACCGATATCATTGAGCCCTTATCATTGGATGAAGCGTATCTTGATGTTACTAACTCATCAAGTTTTCAAGGAAGTGCTACACGGATTGCGGAAGAGATACGTTCAAGAATACTGAAAGAAGTTGGTATTACGGTTTCTGCAGGAGTAGCGACTAATAAATTCATCGCAAAAGTAGCAAGCGATTGGGATAAACCAGATGGATTAACGGTTGTTACGCCAGAAAAGCAGTTTGAGTTTGTTTCTAATGTTCCCGTTAAATTTATTTCAGGAATAGGCCGTGTTGCGCAAGAAAAGCTTGCTTCACTAGGCGTATTTAAGTGCTCAGATTTACAAGCATTAGATTTTTCTGTTCTGCAAAAAAGTTTTGGCAGTATGTCATTTCGTTTGTCCCAATTTGCCCTAGGTATTGATGATCGTCCAGTGACTGTTTCTCGGGAAAGAAAGAGTATTTCGGTGGAGCATACCTTTTCTAAAGATTTGCTTGATCTCAAAGAGTGTCAGTCAGTCCTACCTATCTTGCTGACCGATCTAAAAAAGCGTATGTCGGGAAGAGATTTCGAATCTCAACTAAGTAAATATTATCTAAAAGTAAAATTTGACGACTTTAAGCAAACAACGATAGAGCAACCAATTAAAGCCAAATTGTCTGATGATGTGTTTTCGCAACTGTTGCAGCAGGCTTATTCCCGGTCTCGTCGTCCAGTTCGTTTAATTGGTGTGGGCTATCGTTTGTCTCCACCAGAGCCTCATCAATTGAACCTCCCTTTCATTTGAGTGTGTAAATTTTGATCAATTTCGTGGCGGCTTACTATACTTAAGGGCGAACAATACGGAGGTGATCATTATGTTGAAACAGCAAAGTAAGTTTGATTATACAAATCTAAGCATGCCAGACCCCTTGTCACACCGGTTGCGATTCGAAGTGGAGCAAACATTAAGCTGTTTGTATGCGGATGCTTCTTTGGTTGATCAAATGGATGGATTGTATTTGCCTTTTTCTAGCTGGTTGAGTCAAAAGGCTCATGTAGGGAAAGGGCCTTTAGTTGTAGGTGTTGGTGGTGCGCAAGGGTGTGGGAAAACGACGTTTTGTAGTGTTATTAGTCGAATATTAAGTAAGGGCTTTGACCTGAATTGTATCGTGATCAGTTTGGATGATTTGTACAGCACTCGGCAAGATCGCATGAAATTTGCCAAACAAACAACATCAATGTTTTCTGTGCGAGGTGTACCTGGAACTCATGATGTTAGTTTTGCGCTCTCGCTTTTTGAGCGATTGAAGAATCTTAAAGAAGGTGAAGTGATGAAGTTTCCTCGCTTCGATAAGTCTATTGATGATCGAAAAGCGGTACATTTATGGCAAGAGGTTCAGGGACCTGTTGATGTTGTTCTATTTGAAGGTTGGTGTGTTGGTGCACCACCAATGGGTGGGGACATGGATCAACCGTTGAACCAGCTTGAAGCAGAAATGGATGCTGATGGATTGTGGCGTAATAAAGTGAATCAACTCTTAAAAGACGACTATAAAGCGTTATTTTCGCAAATTGATTTAATGGCTTGGATGCAGGCACCAAACTACGATGTTATTTATCATTGGCGTGATAAGCAAGAGCGGGTACTGGAAAGTCATCTTCATGATATTCACGGTATTTTGCTGGATACTATTGATTTAAAAGTGATGTCCTCGAAAGAGCTGCAGCAATTTATGCAGTATTACGAAAGACTGACTCGACACATGTTAGCGGTGATGCCAGGTAAAGCGGATGTGTTATTTCAGTTGAATGAAAAACAAGAGGTTATGGAGATGCGCTTTCCAGTTGAGCACTAAACTTTTAACTTTAAAAACTATTTTAAAAGAGACTGCAGTAGGAGCAAGGTGTCGAGTGAGAAACGTCAATATGATAGGCTATGGCTAATTGCGATAGCCTATTTTTTTGGAGTGTTAAAGAATGACTGAATTATTGCCCTCTGTATTAGTGGAAACGAACGAGCAGCCCGATGCTGCTATTATTTGGTTGCATGGTTTAGGTTCAGACGGCCATGATTTTGAGTCTTTGGTTCCTGCTTTATCTTTGTTACCAACGTTAAAAGTGCGCTTTGTTTTTCCTCATGCCCCACGTCGTCCTGTTACTGTCAATGGTGGTATGGAGATGCGTGCTTGGTATGACATCTACGAGATGACTCTAGAGCGAAAAGTAGACATGGAAAATATCGATGAATCCTGTCTACAAGTCGAGCAGTTGATACAAGATCAAATTAATAAAGGCATCGCCCCAAATCGAATTATCTTGGCTGGTTTTTCTCAAGGTGGCGTTATTGCTTATCAAACAGCATTGCACACTAAGCATATGTTAGCTGGCGTGCTCGCGTTATCAACCTATTTGGTTAATGGCGATAAAGTGCCAGAAGCAGATGCTTGTCCTAATGGTCAAACTCCAATTCTTATTCATCACGGCTTGCAAGATCCAGTGGTTGCGCCAGTGTTGGCTACTCAAGCAAGGGATATTTTAGTTTCTAAAGGCTATTCTGTTGCTTATCAATCTTATGATATGCCTCATTCTGTTTGTCCTGAGCAAGTACTAGATATCTCTCATTGGTTAAATGCTCGATTAGCATAGTTGGTTAAGTATATTTATCTCTTCTTTTAAGGGGCTTTTGTGTCTGAAAACTATGAGGAATGGCTGGATTTTGCGAAAGCTCTAGCAATGAAGGCTGGAGAAATGATCGTAACGGCGCGAGAGAATTCAACCTTTGTACGTGATTATAAAATGAATCATGAACTGGTTACTTCGACTGATATTGCGGTCGACCAGTACATTTGTAGTCGCATTGTTGAAAGCTATCCTTCTCACTGTATTTTGTCTGAAGAGTCTTCACCGCATATGGATCTTGGTAGTATTGGTGATGACGTACCTGTTTGGGTGATTGATCCTATTGATGGTACGGTGAATTTTGCACATGGTCATCATCATGTTGCTGTTTCTATTGGTCTTTATATTGGCGATCAGCGAATTTTGGGCGTGGTAAATGCGCCGTTTTTAGGGGAGTGTTTTTGGGCGTTGAAAGGTTCGGGAGCCTTCTGCAATGGTAAGCCTTTAGCGGTTTCTAGCGCTCAAGAGTTAAGGAATGCCTTGGTCGCCACGGGGTTCCCTTATCAAAAAACGGCACTAACGCCTATTATTGAAAGAGTTTCGCGTATTTTGCATCACTGCCAAGATGTTCGTCGTAATGGTTCTGCTGCTTTGGATTTGTGTTGGGTGGCTGCTGGTCGTCTAGATGCGTATTTTGAAAGCGTGAAACCTTGGGATATGGCAGCCGGCACTTTAATAGCGGAAGAGGCTGGCGCCAAGGTGGGGTACTATTTATCTAGCACATCAACTTGGCCTGATGTAGTTAATGGGGAAGGGCTTTTGGTATCGACACCTCAATTATATGCTGACTTTTTAGCTCTTGTTGATGTCGATTTATAACGTGTTTATTTCTGTTTGATTGGATTTTTTATGTCTTTTACTGCATTTATGATTGTTTTGCTCTGTTGTGTTGGTGTTATTGCCGTTTCTCTTTGGTTTATTCGTCATCAACTAAAGTTGAATCAAACCCGAGAAGAAAAGATTCGTGCTGGAGAAAATCGTTTTCTTGAAGAGCGTCAAAAAAGAATTGATAGTATTCGAGTTCTTTTGAAAACAGTGGGGACAGAAGAGCTAAATTGGATAGAAGCCAGTATTCGAATAAAACATTTGTTGGATCAGTTGAGCGAGGATTTGTCTGAGCACGAAGATATTTCGGCTTTTTATATTATTACTGAGAAAACCCAGCATATTCCAACTCACGATCAGTGGGGGGATTTACCTAAGCCTGCAAAAATGAAGTTTCGACTCGAAATGGACAGTTACGAAGTGGAGCATGCTGAGCATTTACAGCGCGCTAGATCCTCTTTGATGGCTTATGACTTTAAATAATGTTGGTTCAGCTGCTAGTTTCTATCAGTTTTTTGTTTCTACTGTTAGTTTTTTGGGTGTTGTTTTTTATTCGTCATCAATCAAAAGTACCTTATTATAGGTTGACCCAAGATCAATGTATAACCTTGCTTAAAAAAGCAATTCAAGGTGTTTTGCCTGAATATGAGTGGCATGCTTTCATCGGTATGACTGTTAGAGATGACGATGTGCTTGATGAGTTAAGAGAGCAGTGTTTATTGATTGATGAGCTAGGTGTGAAGGGAACGCAATTAATTAATGGGCGGATTTGTATTAATTTTAATAAAAAAGGTATTTCTCAGCTGGAATTATTATTGGATGAGTGGCAGCATAAATCAAAGTATTTGGTCTGATTTTATTTTAAAACGGAAGAGCATAGGGTTTAAGTATGAATGAAATAGAGGCGTTGTTTGATCAAGGTTCTGAGTTGATGCCTTGGTTGGCAGATAGTGTTATCAATTTAGTAATTGGTCTTGTTGTTTTCTTTGTAGGTAAGTTCATTGCTTCCAAAGTTTCGCATTGGTGTGAGAAACGAATGCTTAAGGCTTCTGTTGATCAGGCTGTTGCAGGTTTTGCGTCAAGTATCTTGTATGCTTTGATGTTTGCTGGTGTTGCCTTGATGGCATTGGGGCAAATAGGGGTAGAGACGACATCCTTTATTGCTATTCTCGGTGCTGCTGGTTTAGCTGTTGGTCTTGCCTTGCAAGGTTCTTTGTCTAACTTTGCGTCAGGTGTACTGATTATAATATTGCGCCCATTCCGTTCAGGTGACTTTATTGATGCTGGCGGTCAAATGGGTACAGTTAATCGTATAGAGTTATTTCATACGTATCTTAAGACGCCAGATAATCGTGTCATCATCGTGCCAAACTCTTCTGTGATGAACGGCTCTATTGTAAACTTTTCTCGTGAATCAACTCGCCGCTTAGACCTTGTTATTGGTATTAGTTACGATGCAGATATCCGTTTGGCAAAACAAATCATGGAAGAAATTGTTAATGCTGATGAACGTATTTTAAAAGACCCTAAATGCTTAATTGCGGTTTCTGAATTGGCTGATAGTTCAGTGAATTTCTTCCTGCGTCCTTGGGTTGCTTCTGGCGATTATTGGACAGTGCGAGCGGATCTTTTAGAAAAAATCAAATACACTTTTGATGAGCGTGGCGTTGGTATTCCATACCCTCAAATGGATGTGCATGTGCATAAGCAAGAATCGTAAGCTTACATAGCTTTAACTTCTTATCGCTGTAATATATGAAATGCCGCCAACTAATAGCTGGCGGCATTTTTGTTTTTACTATCTTTCGTTTTTTAATAATTAAAAAGGCTGCTAAAAATGAGTCGATACCGTCCGCCCTCGCCACCCAAGTCTGCATATATTACTCAAGAGGGCGCTCATGCTTTATTGGCTGAGCTTAAGTATTTGTGGAAAGAGAAGCGTCCTGCTGTAACCGAAACGGTTCGTGAGGCCGCGGCTCAAGGTGATCGTTCAGAGAATGCGGAATACATATATGGGAAAAGGCAGCTTCGAGAAATAGATCGTCGAGTGCGTTATCTGGAAAAACGTTTGGATGTTTGTACTGTTGTTGATCGTTTTCCTAGTGACCAAGAGCGAGTTTTTTTTGGGGCTTGGGTGACGCTAGAAGATGAAGTAGGAAATGCTAAAGAGTACCGCATCGTTGGTCCAGATGAGCTAGATCATAACCCGAATTATATTAGTATTGATTCTCCTGTCGCTCGGGCTTTGCTCAAGAAGCAAGAAGGTGATGAGGTGGTTATTCGCCTTGCTGGCGGAGAGAAAACCTACATTATTGACGCTGTTGAATACCGTCAAGTAGTTACATGACTATCCACTACGGCATGGCGCAATGGCAGCATCCAGCTTGGGTTAATTGGCTTTATCCTACTTCGCTTCCTACTGCAGAGCGAATTGGCCGATATTCGCAAGTGTTCTCAACGGTTGAAGTTAGTAGTACTTTTTACACCAAAGTGGATGATGCTCAGTTATTACGTTGGTATGAGTCTGTTGCTGGCGACTTCAGGTTTAGTTTTAAGGCACCACAAACAGTCACTCACCGATTGATAGAGCGTCCTTGGCGTGACGTTCAGCAAGATTGGTTTGCCTTCATGCTTTCCTTGCAACCATTGCAGGCTAAGCTTGGCCCAACTATGTTGCAATTCCCTGCGGTATGCGACGAGCGTGCTCTAGAAACGATTCTAGCTTTATGTGATATGTGGACGCTATCCACGCCTTTGTCTGTTGAAGTACGTAATCTTGCCTATTTTGATAAGTCTCAAACCGAGCGACGTTTTTTAACCGGATTGTCTGAGCGTAATGTGAATCGTGTGGTGATGGATTCTAGACCAGTTTTTTCTACGGAAGCGTATTGCGAAAGCTTGGTTGATGCTCAGAAGAAAAAGCCGAGAGTGCCTTGTCATCCCGTAGCGACTGCGAATCATCCAGTCGTGCGTTTTATTGGTCATCCTGATTTACCGCGTAATGAGTTTTGGCTAGGCCAGTGGGCGGCTAAATTATCACAGTGGCTATCTGAAGGGCTCACGCCAAGTGTATTTGTGCATTCTTCAGATAATATCGCAGCGCCAACTCTGGCTGCGCAATTGGATGAAAAAGTACGTTCGCTAACCCCTAGTTATCAAAAATCTTTGGCTTTGCCGCAGAGTCAGGAGCAAGTTAGTCTTTGGTAAGTTGGATAAATTGATTGTTTGTCTAAATGAAATGGTTGGAGGGTGTTATGTATTCGCTAGTATTTTATGTGCCTGAATCTCATTTAGAATCTGTTAAACAGGCTGTTTTTTCGGCTGGCGCAGGTTCAATGGGAAACTATGACTCTTGTTGTTGGCAAGTGAAAGGGCAAGGGCAGTTCAAGCCGGTAAAAGGAGCGACGCCTTTTCTTGGTAAGGTCGATGAATTAGAGTTTGTTGATGAATATCGGGTGGAAATGGTGCTGAGCGAGGAGGTAAAAGCGGTTGTTTTAGCTGCTTTATTGTTGGCGCACCCCTATGAAGAGGTGGCCTATCATTTTATTCAGATACAGTGTTGAAGTGGATGGTGTCTTCGTGAAAACCATACTGGCCTTTTTTATGATCTTCGATGAAAAACTCAATAGTCTTAGTGACGCTGCTAAAAGCCAGCTCCCCCCAAGGGATTTCATCAAAATCAAATAGGGCAACTTCTGAGCTTTCTTCGGTGGCATGAAAGTCATCTTTCTCTAATTCTGCGATATAAAAAAGATGCACTTGATTGATGCGAGGGATGCTGATCATGCTAAAAGCTTGTTTGCATATCGCTGTTGATCCGCTTTCCTCTAATGTTTCTCTTAATGCGCCTTCGCTCGTGGTTTCTTGGTTTTCCATGAAACCGGCAGGCAAAGTCCAGTAGCCTAAGCGTGGCTCAATATTTCTTCGGCATAATAAGATCTTACCGTCATAAAGCGGAATGGTGCCGGTGATCAATCTAGGATTATCATAATCGATAAACTCGCAACTTGGGCAAACCGCACGTAGCCTATTATCCCCAGCAGGGATGGTCATATTAACGGCGTGACCGCATTGCGGGCAATATCTCATGATGTTTCCTTAACGTTTCAGCTGAAGCTTGGCGTATTTGACGACTTT
The DNA here is from genome assembly GCF_002792415.1 of Marinomonas sp. BSi20584. Classification (NCBI taxonomy): domain Bacteria; kingdom Pseudomonadati; phylum Pseudomonadota; class Gammaproteobacteria; order Oceanospirillales; family Oceanospirillaceae; genus Marinomonas; species Marinomonas sp. BSi20584. Next base: position 124,428 of record NZ_KZ454883.1, on the reverse strand, counting down.
ATCTTCGATTTCTTGGATTTCGATCATGTAATGTCCAACCCATAAGCTAATTGGGTGCTCAGGGATGAATTCCAGTGTTTCGATAATAAGGCCGTTGAGTGTCTTTGGTCCGTCTGTTGGTAGATGCCAATCAAGCGTTTTATTTATCTCTCGAATGTGTGTCGAACCTTCGATTCTAAAAGAGCCGTCATCAAGAGTTTGAATTTCTTCTTCTTCGTCTTGGGTTGGTGGAGTGAACTCACCCACGATTTCTTCAAGTACGTCTTCTAGAGCAGCAATACCTTGGACATCACCATATTCATCTACCACGATACCCATTTGCTGATGATCTTTTTGGAAGTTCAGCAGTACTGTGTTTAGAGATGTGCTTTCAGGGATGAAGTAAGGTTCAACGGTTGCTTTCAAAAGGGCAGCCTTTGATGGTGTCGGATCGCGAAGAAATACCGCAGCATGACGTGCGTGAAGTATACCGATGACTTTGTTGATCTCACCATTATAGACAGGCATACGCGTGTGTCTGCTTTGGCAGATTTGTTCGATAATCTCTTCGATCGAGTCTTCAATGTCGATGCCAATGACTTCATTGCGAGGAATCATGATGTCTTCGACAGAGACTTTTTCTAAATCCAGAATTGAAATAAGCATTTCTTGGTGAGCAGCAGGGATCAATCCACTCGCTTCATTTACCACGGTTCTTAGCTCTTCCGAGTCAAGCGTGTCGTGGCTTTTTTGTGAGGCATGCACACCGATTAAACGCAAAAGACCATTAGATAAGCCATTTACCAACCAAACTAGCGGATAAAGAACCTTTAACAAAATTGCAAGGATCCAAGAAGCTGGAAAAGCAATTTTCTCAGGATGTATCGCGGCCAATGTTTTTGGTGTGACTTCTGCGAAAATCAATACAACCATAGTGAGCGCAGCTGTAGCGATAGCGACACCAGCATCGCCCCATAAGCGCACGGCAATGATAGTTGCTATGGCAGAAGCAAGGATATTAACAAAGTTGTTTCCGATTAAGATAACGCCGATAAGTCTATCAGGACGTTCTAAAAGAGAGTTTACTTTTATTGCAGATCGGTTCTTGTTCTTAACAAGGTGTTTGAGCCGATATTTATTTATCGACAACATTCCTGTTTCGGAACTCGAAAAGAAAGCAGAAAGTAAAATAAGACAAAAAAGTATTCCACTAAGAACACCTAAGGGTACTTCGTTCAAAAAGGGATCGCCTCAATTATGTAGATAACTGGATTATTGGTTCTTAAGATCAGACTGTCAAACATACTTTACGTCATTAATAGCTAATGACGTAATATTTGTAGTGCTATTTGGCTGCCAAAGTAGCCGAGCATTAGCAAGAAAAAACCACTCAACGTCAGTTTTACCGCCAGTTGTCCACGCCAGCCTGCTATATGTCTGCCAAGTAGTAATCCTGCAAACACAAACCAAGAAGCAATTGTGAAAAATGTTTTGTGAACTAGGTGTTGGGCAAACATGTCTTCAATAAAATAAAAGCCAGTTGCTATTGTGATGGTTAACAAAATGAAAGCCGCCCAGATAAACTCAAACATCAAGCGTTCTAGGACTTGTAATGGCGGTACTCTAAGTAGTTGCTTTAACTTGTGATTTTTAAGTTGATACTCTTGCATAGCAAGCAGAATACCAACGCCACAAGCAGCAGTGAATAAACTGTAAGCAGCAGAGGCAATAAGAATATGAGCACTAGTGCCCCATGAGTTGCTGTGCAGTTGGGTTAGGTTCCACGGCTCAATGGCATTTAATGCAATAATAATCGCGCCAAGAGGGAATGCGGTGCCGAGCAATAGCGACAAATCTTTGTCGCGGTTACTAAACCAAAGTAGGCTGTTACCAATTAACGCAATAAGCAGCCCAATTGTTAAAAAGTTAAAGCCATCTCTATTAAGTAATACTTGTGTGAGAGAGAATGTGTGTATGGCAATCGTAATTGCCCCAATGTACTGGGTTGAGCGATTTTCTGGACGCAGGTAATACGCTGTGCCAGCAATCAAACAAGCGATACAAGCAAGCCAAAGCGATAATTGAGTCATGAAACTAAAGGTTCCGCAGGGTAAAGGTATAGGGTGATAATCATTTATCCGTTATAATAGAGACAATTTCACCTTGGATAAACTGAAACCGTAGGTTTTTTCCATTTAGAGCCAAAATTTGAGGGCAATATGTTCGACAATTTATCGAATCGCTTAACTTCCTCGCTTGATCGTATTCGAGGTCGAGCTAAATTAACTGAAGACAACATACAAGAAGTGTTACGTGAAGTGCGTATGGCGCTTCTTGAAGCCGACGTTGCTTTGCCAGTTGTTAAAGATTTCATTGCTGCTGTTAAAGAGCGTGCGATAGGGACTGAAGTTTCAAAAAGTTTGAGTCCTGGCCAAGTCTTCCTGAAAATTGTTAAGCAGGAACTTGAAAGCGTTATGGGGCAAGCTAACGATGGTCTTAACCTTCGTGCAGCACGTCCAGCAGTCATTTTGTTAGCAGGTTTACAAGGGGCAGGTAAAACTACCTCGGCCGCTAAATTAGCGAAATACTTAAAAGAACGTGAAAAGAAATCTGTATCGGTCGTCAGTGCTGACGTTTATCGTCCAGCGGCTATTAAGCAGCTTGAAACATTGGCTGGTGAAGTGGGTGTTGATTTCATCCCAAGTGACTTGTCACAAAAGCCGATTGATATTGTTAATAATGCCATCGATTACGCCAAAAAAGCCCATAAAGATGTTTTGATTATCGATACGGCAGGTCGTTTGTCGATTGATGAAGACATGATGGCAGAAATTAAAGCTTTGCACGCGGCAGTTAACCCAATTGAAACCTTGTTCGTTGTGGATGCCATGACGGGCCAAGATGCTGCGAATACTGCAAAAGCTTTTGGTGATGTGTTGCCGCTCACCGGTGTTATCTTAACCAAGACTGATGGTGATGCCCGTGGTGGTGCTGCTTTATCTGTTCGACACATTACAGGTAAGCCGATTAAGTTCTTAGGTGTTGGTGAGAAAACCGATGCATTAGAACCTTTCCATCCTGATCGTTTAGCGTCTCGTATTCTTGGTATGGGCGATATGCTTTCCTTAATAGAGGAAGCAGAGCAAAAGATCGACAAAGAAAAAGCTGATAAACTTGCAGGTAAGCTGAAAAAAGGCAAAGGCTTTGATTTAGAAGATTTCAAAGAGCAGCTTCAGCAAATGAAAAACATGGGCGGTATGAGTTCCATGTTGGATAAGCTTCCTGGAATGGGGCAGCTAGGTAATATCCAAGATAAAGTGAATGATAAAATGTTCGTTCAAATGGAAGCCTTGATAAATTCCATGACACCAGCTGAACGTCATAATCCAGATGTTATTAATGGTTCTCGTAAAAAACGTATCTCAACGGGAGCGGGTTTACAAATTCAAGATTTGAATCGTCTTTTAAAGCAGCATAAACAAATGCAGAAGATGATGAAGAAGATGACCGCCAAAGGCGGAATGAAGAAAATGATGCGTGGTTTGGGGGGGATGATGCCGGGCGGTGGTATGCCTGGCGGCGGAAATTTCCCTAAATTTTAAGCATATCTTCTTGTTTTTACTAACGGCAGTTAAAAAACTGCCGTTTTTAATGTCTGGGTGAGTAATTCACCCTTTTGTTTTTCTAGTTAATCGACTAGAATATGCCGCCTTCTTGTTGTATGAGTCAAAAATTCGACTCGGCAAGGGGTGTTTCGTTAAGCAATAAGGAACCAATCATATGGTAACTATTCGTCTTTCTCGTGGTGGCTCTAAAAAGCGCCCATTCTATCATTTGAACGTGGCTGATAGCCGTCGTGCACGTGATGGTCGTTATATCGAGCGTTTGGGTTTCTTTAACCCTGTTGCTCGTGGTCAAGAAGAACGTCTACGCATCGATCTAGATCGCGTAAATCATTGGGTTAGCCAAGGCGCTCAACTTTCTGACCGTGCTGCGCAGCTTGTAAAAGATGCTAGCAAAAACGCTTAATACTGAGGTAATGCTATGTCTGAATTAAAACAAGCGGCCGCTCCTGAGCAAGCCCTTGTGGTTGGACGCATTACATCGGTATATGGTGTTAAAGGGTGGGTGAAGTTATATTCGCACACCGATCCAATGCAAGGGATCTTTGATTACAAGCATTGGTGGTTGAAAACTCCTAGTGGGTGGAAGATCGTTGAATTAAGCCAAGGCCGTCTGCAAGGGCGAGGTTTGGTAGCATCGGTAAAAGGTTATACCGACAGAGATCAAGTAAAAGATATCTGTGGTATGGACGTTTATATAGATGCAGCAGAACTACCAGATTTGGAAGAAGGTGATTATTACTGGAGCCAACTGGAAGGACTGAGGGTTATTACCAAAGAGGGTGTCCTCTTAGGGAAGGTTTCTCAACTTATGGAAACTGGTGCGAATGATGTAGTTGTTGTCCGCGCGTGTGAAGGTAGCTTTGATCGTGAAGAGCGATTGATTCCTTATGCTCCAGGAACTTATGTTTTAAATATAGATTTAGAACAGCAGGAAATGGTAGTTGACTGGGATCCAGAATTTTAAACAGATAAGCTGAGGTCACAACGTGAAGGTTAGCGTTATATCGCTCTTTCCGGAGATGTTTCAGGCCATTACCCAATATGGAGTAACAGGCAGAGCCATTAAGTCTGGGTTGGTTGAGGTGGATTTTTTTAATCCCCGCGATTTTACTCATGACAAGCATAAGACTGTAGATGATCGACCTTATGGTGGTGGTCCAGGGATGCTGATGAAAGTTCAGCCTCTCAAAGATGCTATTGCGAGTGCCAAGTTATTGGTACCCAATGCAAAAGTTATTTATCTATCCCCTCAAGGGCGTACGCTAACGCAAGAAGGCGTGCAACAGCTTGCTAAACAAGCAGAATTTATTCTGGTAGCAGGTCGTTATGAAGGAGTTGATGAGCGTTTGATTCAATCTGAGATTGATGAAGAATGGTCAATTGGCGACTTTGTCCTAAGCGGTGGCGAGTTGCCGGCAATGGTGCTCATGGATGCTGTATTTCGTATGGTTCCAGGAGTGTTAGGAAAGCAAGCATCTGCGGATGAAGATTCATTCTCTGATGGGTTGTTGGACTGTCCGCATTATACTCGCCCAGAAGTACTAAATGGTGAACCTGTGCCATCGGTGCTGCTTAGTGGCAACCACGAGGAGATTAGACGCTGGCGTTTAAAGCAAAAGCTCGCAAGAACTTTTCAGCGCCGGCCAGACCTTCTGCAGAACCTTGAGTTGGACAAGGAACAGCAGTTGCTGTTAGAAGAGTTTATTCGCGAAACTGAAGATTCAACCTCGGCAGAGTAGGAATTGCGAGCTTATCAGAAAGAAGAGCCTTCATGCTGATAAGAAACCATATCATTAGGAGTCACATCCATGAGTAATAAAACTAAACTGATTCAGCAGATAGAAGCTGAACAAATGACAAAAGAAATCCCAGCCTTCGGTCCTGGTGATACTATTGTTGTTCAAGTTAAAGTTAAAGAAGGTTCACGCGAGCGTCTACAGGCCTATGAAGGCATTGTAATCTCTAAGCGTAACCGTGGTCTTAACTCAGCATTTACCGTTCGTAAAATTTCTAGCGGTATCGGTGTTGAGCGTGCTTTCCAAACGTACAGCCCTTTGGTTGAAAGCATCGAAGTTAAACGCCGCGGTGACGTGCGTCAAGCTAAGATCTACTACCTACGCGAGCGTTCTGGTAAATCTGCACGTATCAAAGAAAAATTGGCTAAACGTTAATTTTTTCTTATTAAAAAAAGGCGACGCGAGTCGCCTTTTTTTATGGAACTAACCCCCTTTCGTATGGCCTAATAGAGACTATTTACATGTCTTTGAGGTTTTCATGAAGCGTTTTTTCTGTTCCCTGTCTCGCTCTACTGCAATAACTATGTTGCTTTCTCTTTCCTGTGCAGTATTTGCTGATCAATCAGCTGTCTTATCTGCGGTTCAAAAGGCGTTGCCTCAATATGAAGTCGAAAGTGCGAAATTGCATGAAGGCGCAGGCTTGTATGTTGTTGTTTTAAAAAACGGTCCAACATTACATGTAACGCAAGATGGCAAATATTTTGTCGCGGGTGATCTTTACCGAATAGACAATACAACGCTTGAGAACGAAACAGAAAAAGCAAAACTTGCCAAAATTGAAACACTTCCTGAATCGCAAATGATTGTCTACAAAGCAAAGGACGAGAAAGCGCACATCACCGTATTTACAGATGTTGATTGTGGTTACTGCCGAATGCTTCATAAAGAAGTCCCAAAACTTAATGAGGCGGGTGTTACTGTGCGCTACTTGGCTTACCCAAGAGCCGGTATAGGTTCAGAAGCCTATACTAAAATGGTCAGTATTTGGTGTTCAGCTGATCCTAAAGAGTGGCTTACGCAAGCAAAATTAGGCGCTGAAATTCCTGAAAACAAATGTGTTAACCCAGTTGCAGATCAGTATAAACTAGGCAATGAAGTGGGTGTGCGCGGTACGCCAAGTATTGTGCTAGGCAACGGTGAGTTTTTACCAGGATATTTACCAGCAGCTGAGTTGGTTAAACACCTTGGGTTATAGTCTTATCGCGAAATATTCCACTAAACATGAGTCTTCTTCAGCCTTTTCTACGTTGGGTTTGAATAATACTGGCGTTATAATGAGTCAACTTGTCACTTAACTAAGTGTCTTATAAAAATTAAATTATCTCTGTGGGGTATTGTTTTGAAACCGGTAAAAGTCGGAATTTGTGGACTGGGGACAGTGGGGTCCGGTAGTTTTAACATTCTTCGTAATAATGCGGAAGAGATTACACGACGTGTGGGTCGCAGTATTGTTATTGAGCAAGTAGGTGCCCGTCGTGATAACGACGCTTGTGATACCTCCGGTATCAATGTTACCCGTGATATTTTTGATGTGGTCAATAATCCAGAGATCGACATTGTTCTTGAGCTGATTGGCGGAACTTCTGTCGCGAAAGAATTGGTTCTTACGGCCATAGAAAATGGCAAGCATGTCGTGACCGCAAACAAGGCGCTTATTGCTGAGCATGGCAACGAAATTTTTGCCAAAGCTCAAGAGAAAGGCGTCATTGTTGCTTTTGAAGCAGCGGTTGCTGGCGGAATTCCTATTATTAAACAGCTTCGTGAAGGCTTGTCTGCTAACCGAATTGAGTGGTTAGCTGGCATTATTAACGGCACAGGCAATTTTATTTTGACGGAAATGAGTCAAAAAGGCCGTGAATTCGAAGATGTATTGGCAGAGGCTCAAGCTCTTGGCTACGCCGAAGCTGATCCAACCTTTGATATTGAAGGTATTGATGCTGCTCATAAACTGACGATTCTTGCATCTATTGCGTTCGGTATTCCGCTGCAATTTGAAAAAACTTATACCGAAGGTATTAGCCGTATCACATCTGAAGACGTGGCGTTTGCAGATGACCTTGGTTATGCCATCAAACACTTGGGCATTGCTCGTCGTTCTAAAGCCGGTATTGAGCTGAGAGTTCATCCGACCTTGATTTCCCATAAGCAGCTTTTGGCTAATGTAAATGGTGTAATGAACGCTATTATGGTGCAAGGTGACGTTGTTGGGCCGACTTTGACTTACGGTGCCGGTGCTGGCGCATTGCCAACAGGCTCTTCTGTTATCGCTGATGTTATTGATGTTGCTCGTACTTTGACGGCAGATCCAACAAACAGAGTGCCGCATTTGGCTTTCCAAGCCGATTCTTTATCTCATGTGCAAATTTTACCCGTTGAAGAAATTGAATGTGGTTTCTTCCTTAACATGACGATTAAAGACCGCGCTGGTGTGCTTGCTAATATTACGCAGATCCTTTCTGTGAATAACATCAGTATCGAGTCTCTTATTCAGCGTGAGCGCGAAGGTAGCGAATTGGTGCCATTGGTTGTGATGACTCATGATGTAAAAGAACGCAATATGAATGCTGCTATTGCGGCGATTGAAGCCTTGCCGGATGTTGCTGGAACAGTGCAGCGAATCCGTGTTGAAAACTTGGCGTAAGAGAGAGCAAATATGAAATACATTTCTACTCGTGGTAAAGCGCCTGCGCTTTCTTTTGGTGATGTGTTATTGGCTGGTTTGGCAAATGATGGTGGCTTATATGTACCTGAAACCTTGCCTCATTACAGCAAAGAAGAAATCGCTTCTTGGGCGAGTCTAAGTTACCAAGAACTTGCTTTTAAAGTGATGTGGCCTTTTGTGGAAGGTGATATTCCTGCTGATGCTTTTAAGACTATGATTAAGGACGCTTACGCTGGTTTTAATCATACTGCTATTGCGCCCATGGTTCAGATTGGTAATAACGAATGGATACTAGAGTTATTTCGTGGTCCAACCTTGGCATTTAAAGATTTTGCATTACAGTTGCTTGGTCGTTTGATGGATTATGTTCTGTCTGAACGTAAGGAAAAATTGGTTATCCTAGGTGCGACATCTGGTGACACGGGTTCTGCAGCGATTGAAGGGTGTCGTCATTCAGAGCATCTGAATATTTTTATTTTACATCCATACCAACGTGTATCTGAAGTACAGCGTCGTCAAATGACTACGGTTATCGACGACAATGTATTTAACATCGCGGTGAAAGGTAATTTTGATGATTGCCAAGGCATGGTGAAATCCAGCTTTGCTGATCAGTCTTTCTTGAAAGGCGCTAAGTTAGGTGCGGTTAACTCGATTAACTGGGCCCGTATCATGGCTCAGATCGTTTACTATTTTTCTTCAGCTTTGTCTGTTGGCGCGCCGCATCGTAAGGTGTCGTTCTCTGTGCCAACGGGTAACTTTGGTGATATCTTTGCGGGTTATTTGGCGAAGAAAATGGGCTTGCCAATTGATCAGCTTGTGGTTGCTACCAACCAGAATGATATTTTGCATCGCGTGATCGCAGAAAACGACATGAGTCGTCAGTCTTTGAACGTGACCCTATCGCCAAGTATGGATATCATGGTTTCTAGTAACTTTGAGCGTTTATTGTTTGATGCTCATGGTCGCGATGGTGCGGCAATTGATGATTTGATGGCGCGCTTTAATAAAGGCGATGTATCGTTAAATGATCAAGCTTGGTCTTTTGTAAAAGATAACTTTGACAGCTATAAAGTCGATGACAAGAAAACTTGTGAAGTGATTGCAGATGTGTTTGCTAAAACACAATACTTGCTTGATCCGCACACGGCGATTGGTCTTGAAGCGGCTCGTCATTGCTGGAAAGATCAGTCTGTACCAATGATTACCCTGGCAACAGCCCACCCAGTGAAGTTCCCTGAAGCTGTCGAAAAAGCTGGTTGCGAAACACCAATGTTGCCTGAGCACATGAAAGATCTTTTCGAGCGTGAAGAATCTTATACTGTACTAGATAATAGCCTGAGCGATGTTCAGGCTTTTGTTGCTGAAAAAATTTAGTTTAATTAGAGATAGCTCTAGATAAATTAGCAATGCTAATAACGGCCAATCAAAGATTGGCCGTTTCTTTTTTCCTTTTATTTTTGCGCCCTTCATATGAATATCATATTACTTGATTCTAAAAACACCCTTGGTGATGGCCTTTATGGGTTAACTCTGCGCCAACAAACTCATATTTCAAAAGTCATTAAAGCGCAGCAGGGTGATGTTCTGCGAGTGGGTATTTTGAATGGAAAAATAGGCGAAGGGGTTTATGAGTCGCCAAGCGAGGATAGAGCCGGTTATATTCATTCGTTAAATCTCTCTTCTCTGCCGCCAGAGCCTTTGCCTATGGTATTGGTTATGGCTTTGCCAAGACCAAATATGCTGAAGCGAACCTTGCAAAATATCACTGCAATGGGGGTGAAAGATTTATATCTTATTCATTCCGCCAAAGTTGAAAAAAGCTATTGGCAGAGTCCCGTTTTGCAGACCGAATCTATTCAGCAATGTTTGTTAGAAGGATTGGAACAAGCCAAAGACACAGTAATGCCAAACTGGTCTTTAATTCCTAGGTTTCGTCCTTTTGTAGAAGATCAATTGCCAGATATTTTAAAAGATAAAGTGGGATTGCTTGCACACCCTTATTTGTCTAAACGTTGTCCTATCGATATTCAGCAACCTTGTGTTCTAGCACTTGGGCCTGAAGGTGGGTGGAATGAATTTGAAGTGAGTAAATGGCATGAAGCGGGCATGGAATCAGTGCATTTGGGGGATAGAATTTTAAAAGTTGAAACAGTGGTGCCTGTTTTGTTATCGCGTTTGTATCCAGCCTAAAGTGCTAAGTATATGAATTGTTGTAATTTGTAACTAAAGGGGGTTATGAGAGGAGCTATTTTAGGCTTTGGTGTAGGATTGTGTGTATTGGGGAGGCTTATTTGAAGTTTCCCTATCATATACGGCTTGGAAGTGCTAAGTCGGAGAATATGCATGACAAAATACGCACATAAATCAAAATTTGATAATAAAAAAAATAAAGCTTCTTGGCTGACCTTTTTCTATGTAGGTAATACTGATGATGTATTTTCTGAAAATATTCGTCGGGTTTTCATTATTAATCTGTTTGCCTCTGTCGGTATACTTTTTACTTTACCACTAGGTATTGTGTCGCTCATCGAAGAGAAAACTGTCCTTGGTTCTGCGTTGATATTGATTGCATTTTTATATGCAATGAACCATATCTATTTGCGCCGTACCCATAACCATGGTTTATCTGGTAATTTCGTAATCTACCCCCTGTATGCTTTGATGATTTACCTTGTTTATACTGGTGGTGTAAAGGGAACGGGGCATGTTTGGATATATTGTATTCCAGCTGTGTCTTTATTTTTGAATGGCATGAAGAGAGGGTTGATTGAGCTTAGCTTTTTTACACTCGCTTTAATTATTACGATGTTTTTTACGGATAGCCATTTTGCCGAATTTGGTTATGACCCAGAGTTAAAGACGAGGATTCTATTTTCCTTTATCGTGGTGGTTTTTCTTTCTGGTATTTATGAATATTCAATGTCTCGGTTTAACCAAGAATTAAAAGAAACTTCAGCCAAGCTAAAGCTAGTCGCTTATATTGACGCATTGACTGAACTATTAAATCGTAGAGGAATGTTGCAACGGCTTGAGGCAAGCTCCTATACGAGTTTTCATCTATTGTTGGCTGACGTTGATTTTTTTAAAAGTATTAATGATGAATATGGTCATGACGCTGGAGATTATGCTCTTTCTCAATTGGCTAAAATTATCCAAGTGTCTCTTCCTGAGGGCGGCTTAGCTTCTCGATGGGGGGGAGAAGAGTTTTTGATAGCGGTTTGTGATTGTAGTGAGTCGGAGGCTTTTTCATTGGCTGAATCTATTCGGCAAGATGTAGAGGATTACGAGTTTGAGTATCTCGATCAGAAGTTTCGTATGACTCTAAGTTTTGGTGTGGCGACAATGAATGAATCTACTTCATTACGAGAAGCGATAACTCTTGCTGATAGTCGTTTATATAGTGCAAAGCGAGCAGGTCGAAACCGAACTCGAAAAAGCTAAATGCGCTGCCTTCTGTTGATGATTGATTAATAAAAAATGGCCTGCTTAATGGCTTAAGCAGGCCATTTTTCTATAAAGCGTTACACTATATTATTTTTTCTGTTGTGCTTTTATCAAGAAACGGGTTTAGAGCCAAAGACTCCAAAGTAAGCAATATATAGGTAACAAATTATTGGCATAACGAATGAAATTTGAAGGCCAATTGAGTCAGCAATAAAGCCCTGCAATACCGGTAATATAGCGCCGCCTACAATAGCTAAGCAAAGCAAGCCAGAACCACGACTAGTTTGTGGACCAAGATCTTTCAAGGCGAGGCTGAATATAGTTGGGAACATAATAGAGTTGAATAAGCCAACTAATAATATAGACCACATAGCAACATGACCATCATTCAGTATAGCGCTAGTAATCAATGCAATTACTGCGAAGGCATTAAATGTGAGTAAGCTACCGGCAGAGATACGCTGCATTAACGCGGCACCAATAAAGCGTCCTACCATAGCTCCGCCCCAATAATAGGCGACATAATGAGCGGCATCTGCCTCAGCTAGGCCAGCAATATTTTCAAGGCCAAAGAAGTTAACCAATAAACTGCCGATGGCCACTTCTGCACCCACATACATAAATATCGCGACAGTTCCCAACACCAAATGGCGGTGTTTTAAGATGCTAACGCTTGGCGTATCCGTGGTGTCTTCTTCAATATTTGAAGGTGTTGGAAGGCTAATGCGAGTGAAAATAGCAGCTAAAAGAACAAGTAAAATCGCCAAACCGATGTAAGGGATAATAACGCTCTCAGCTTCTTGTGCTTTGGTGGCATATTGTCCGGCAACCGTAAACAATAGTGCACCACCAACAAGAGGTGCAACGGTTGTGCCTAACGCATTAAAGGCTTGAGAAAGCGTTAAACGGCTTGATGCTGTTTCTGTTGGCCCCATTGCTGTAACAAGAGGATTTGCTGCGACTTGAAGAATGGTAATACCTGCCGCTAAAACAAAAAGCGCACTTAAAAATATACTGTATTGCTGTGCTTTTGCGGCAGCAATAAACAAAAGGCAGCCAGCTGCGGCGATCATTAGGCCGATACCTATACCACGCTGAAAGCCTACTTTTTTGACTAGGTTTCCTGCAGGTACTGAAACGATAAAGTAAGCGCCGAAGAAGCACATTTGAATCATCATGGCTTGCGTATAGTTAAGGTCAAAAACGCCTTTCAAGTGCGGTATTAGGATGTCATTCAATGAGGTGATAAAGCCCCACATAAAGAACAATGATGTTAAGGCAACCAACGCAAATCGTTGGTTTGATTGTGGTTTATGAGTCGTAGGTGAGTGATTTTTCATATTTTTTCCGATAGGTTAAAACGAGTACTGCTCAGTTTTTATCTTTAGAATACTTATCCAAATCAAAAAAGTGCGGCATCATATCACCGAATATCTTAACTTTCTGGTCAGGAGGTGGTTCTGTAGGTGATAGCCTAGAAAATTCCTTTTTTGCGTCAGTTTTGTAAGAAAACCTCTCCTATTTACCGCTTATGTAACAAAACCTAATGATATTATGTGTCTGATTTTTAATCATTTTATGGTGGTTCTTGATCCAGTGTGGTTTTGTATTTGCTGAAAATTTTTTCTTGGAATTGGCTGCAGCGCGAGTGCGGTCATTTTCATGTTATTCTTTGTCTATCTGCTTATCCTGACTTTGAGATTTATATGCGTATTGAGCGTCGAGCTGTGCCGGCTGAAAAAAATGACTTTCCCTCGACTATGTCTGCGACTTTACAGCGCGTTTTTTTGTCTCGTGATGTGGTGTCCGTTGCTCAGCTTGATTACCGCTTACCGCATTTATTAAGACCTGATTCTTTATTTGACCTAACCACCGCGGCGAAGATATTGGCGGATGCCATTGTTGCTGGTCAGAAGATTCTTATCGTTGGTGACTTCGATGCCGATGGCGCGACAAGTACCAGTCTTGGCATTTTAGCTTTAGAGGCGATGGGAGCGATTGCTCCAGAATACTTGGTACCAAACCGATTTGAATTTGGTTATGGACTAACGCCTGAAATTGTCGAGGTCGCGCAAGAGCGATCACCAGATGTCTTGGTGACGGTGGATAATGGCATTGCTAGTATTGATGGCGTGTTGGCAGCAAAGTCCTATGGTATGAAAGTAGTTGTTACAGATCACCATTTACCCGGTGATACGCTTCCGAACGCCGATGCTATTGTGAATCCAAACCATCCAAATTGTGGTTTTCCAAGCAAGAACTTAGCGGGTGTTGGCGTTATTTTTTACGTAATGTCGGCTTTAAGAGCCGAGTTGAATAGTCGTAATTGGTTTACTGATCAGCACATTCCAGAGCCCAAAATGGCAGATTATTTGGATTTAGTGGCACTCGGAACTGTAGCGGATGTTGTGCCTTTGGATGCCAATAATCGCATTCTCGTCCAGCAAGGTATCAAGCGTATTCAAGCCGGCTTGGCGCGCCCGGGGATTCTCGCTTTATTAGAAGTCGGGCGTCGCGATTATACTCAATTGAAAGCATCCGATTTGGGTTTTGTGGTCGGGCCAAGGTTGAACGCTGCAGGTCGTTTAGATGATATGTCGATCGGTATTGAGTGTTTGCTCGCAGTTCATCCTCATCAAGCACGCGATTATGCTCAGCAGTTAGATCAGTTCAATCGTGAACGCAAAGCTATCGAATCTGATATGAAAGAACAGGCTGAATTAGCACTTGTGTCTTTGTTAGACGAAGAACAAGACATGCCGAACGGTATGTGTTTTTACGATGCGGATTGGCATCAAGGTGTGATTGGGATTTTGGCTTCGCGGATGAAAGATAAATGCCATCGTCCAGTGATTGCTTTTGCTCGTGTGGGTGAAGATGAGTTGAAAGGCTCAGCTCGTTCCATTGCGGGTGTTCATATTCGTGATGCTTTGGATTTATTGGCCAAACGTTATCCGCAGTTGCTTAGCAAGTTTGGTGGTCACGCCATGGCGGCAGGTATGTCGATCAAAGAATCTCACTATGACGCTTTCCGTTTGGCATTTGATGCCATCATTACCGAATGGGTAACCCCCGAACAATTACAAGCGACATTGTTGACTGACGGGCCGTTGGCGCCAGAAGACTTTAGTTTGAGTTTTGCCGAGCAAGTTCGCTTATCTGGCCCGTGGGGACAGATGTTCCCAGAGCCTTGTTTTGATGGCGTGTTTGATATCTTGCAGCAGCGTATCGTTGGTGAAAAACACCTTAAACTTATGGTGCGTGAGCCGAGTAGTGGGCTTTTATTAGATGCAATTAGCTTCTTTGTCGATCTAGATCAATGGCCGAATGATAAAGCGACACAAGCTCGCTTGGTTTATAAACTTGATGTGAATGAGTTTCGTGGTCAGCGTAACCTTCAGTTGTTGGTGGACTATTTAGAGCCAGCGTAGAGTAAAAGTGAAGATTCGCTCTTTTGCCGAACAAATTGGTTTTGGCACTGCGTATCAAAGCAAAAGTTGAGGTATAATGCGCCTCCCTCATACATCACTCTAATTTTACTGGAGCTCATTCATGACTGCACTGGTTCTTGACGGCAAACTTTGCGCCAAAGAAACTGAAAACCGCCTACAGGCTCAAGTTACCGAGCTTAAAGAGCGTACCGGTTGCACCCCAATTTTAGCGACAATTCTAGTGGGTGCTGATCCAGCATCAGCCACTTATGTGAAGATGAAAGGCAATGCTTGTCGTCGTGTTGGTATGGATTCTATGGCAATTGAATTGTCTGAAACCACGACCACTGAGCAGCTACTAGCAAAGATCAACGAGCTAAACAATAACCCTGACGTGCACGGTATTTTGTTGCAACACCCAGTGCCAGAGCAAATTGATGAACGTTTGTGTTTCGACGCGATTGCGGCTCACAAAGACGTAGATGGTGTAACTTGTCTTGGTTTTGGTCGTATGGCTATGCAAGAGCCTGCTTACGGCGCGGCAACACCTGCTGGTATCATGCGTTTGCTTGAAGCGTACGATGTGAACCTAGAAGGTAAGCACGTTGTTGTGGTTGGTCGTAGTCCAATTCTTGGCAAACCAATGGCGATGATGATGTTGAATGCCAATGCAACCGTGACGATTTGTCATTCTCGTACACAGAATCTGTCTGAATTTGTGAAACAAGCCGACGTAATCGTTGGTGCTGTAGGCAAACCAGAATTTATCAAAGCAGAGTGGATCAAAGACGGCGCAGTTGTGGTTGATGCTGGTTATCATCCAGGTGGTGTTGGTGATATTGAGCTTGGTCCTTTGACTGATCGCGTTGCGGCTTATACTCCAGTTCCTGGTGGTGTTGGCCCAATGACAATCAATACTTTGATTCTGCAAACGGTAGAGTCTGGCCTTAAACAACTAGGCTAATAGACTTGAAAGGCCTGTATCACTGCCCCATATTGTTGGTATGAGATCGCAATATGTGACAGAAAGCCGCGCCACTAGGTGCGGCTTCTTTTTTATAAATTGAACAGAAATAGGTAGACAGTTTATGTCCACAGAAATGTTAAAAGACGCATTGGACTTCGATTTGATCGCCGATGTTTTTGTCACCGAATCCATTACCGCATCACCATCAGAATTGCATGGCCAACTTTGTGGTTATCTTGCTTCTGGCGTGACTTTGCCATTGGAAGATTGGTTGTCCATGGTTGTAGAGTTTTGTGATATCGAAGGCTGGAAAGAAGAAGCTAGTCGAGCAGTAATCGTTGAACTTTATACCGCCACGCTGACTTTGTTCCAAAATGGTGAGTTTGCGCTTGTGCCAAGTATTTCCGATGACGATGCTGAATTATGCGAAAGAGGTGTGACTTTGGCGCAATGGGCCCATGGTTTTTTGGCTGGTTATGGTTTGTCTGGGCAAAAAAAGGATTTATCAGATGAAACCAAGCAAATTCTGCGTGATTTTGCCAATATCTCCGGCATGCAAGCGGAAATGCGCGCATTAGAAGACAACAATGATAACGAAGCTGATTTAACAGAATTGGTTGAGTACGTCAGACTGTCGGCAATGATGTTGTACACTGAACATCATGATATCAATCCTGATGTAGATCATACTAAACAAAATTCTCTACACTAGATTTTTATGTTAAATCAAAATGTTATCGCTAGTGTTTAATGGAATGAAAAATTAATAAGTGAGACCTTCTATGAAAATCGACACTCAAACTTATCAGGCTCGTCGTGAGCGCCTGATGCAATCGTTACCTGAAAACAGTGTGGTTGTTCTGCGAACGGGTGAGTTAGCAACTCGCAATAATGATTGTGAGTATGAGTTTCGTCCGCATAGTAGTTTTTTCTATTTAACTGGATTTCCTGAGCCAAGTGCCTACGCCATTATTCGTGGCCGTGGTGAAATGACCTTAGTGACTTTGCCAAAAGATCCTGAACGTGAGCAATGGGATGGTTTTCGTTTTGGTAGTGAAGGCGCGATAGCAAATTTTGGTGCAAATGATGCTGCTCCGTTAGAAGAATTAGACAAGATGGCGTTTGCTGCTTTAGATGGCGCTGAACAAGTTGTGTATTTGTTTAACGACGATGTTCTTCGTGAAAAAATTGCTTGCTGGCGTGATGCTATTGCTGCAAAAGTCAGAATGGGCGCGGCGGCGCCGACAAGTTTCATTGACTTATTTCCATTTGTGTCTGAAATGCGTTTGCGCAAAGACGCGGAAGAAATCGGTATCATGGAAACCGCAGCGCAAATTAGTGTTGAAGCTCATAAACAGGCTATGCGATCTGTTCGTCCAGGTATGAATGAATACCAGCTAGAAGCAGAATTAAATTATGTGTTTATGAAATCCGGTGCGCGCCAACCTGCGTATAACAATATTGTTGCCTCAGGTAGTAACGCCTGCGTCTTACATTACATCAAAAATGACGAAGTGATCGAAGATGGCGATCTGATCTTAATTGATGCGGGTGCAGAATTAGGTTGTTACGCAGCGGATATTACTCGAACTTTTCCAGCGAACGGTAAATTTAGTGAACCACAGGCGGCTTTATACCAAGTGGTATTAGATGCTTATCATGCAGGGATGAAAGAGCTGACGGTAGGAACGCCTTATGAAGCTTGCCATAACGCAGCGGTTCGAACATTAACAGAAGGTCTGGTTGCTCACGGATTATTAACTGGCGATGTAGAACAGCTGATCGAGAGCAAAGCTTATCGAGACTTTTACATGCACAATACAGGTCATTGGTTAGGTCTGGATGTTCATGACTGCGGTGCTTATAAAATTGCTGGTGAATCGCGTTTGCTAGAAGAAGGCATGGTGTTAACCATTGAGCCTGGGTTGTATGTTTCGGCTGATAATGAATCGGTGGACGAAAAATGGCGAGGTATTGGTATTCGTATTGAAGACGATGTGCTTATCCGCGCCGATGGCCCTTATGTTTTGACCCATGGTCTGCCAAAAGAAATTACAGAGATTGAGGCCTTAATGGCTGAAAGTCGATAAACATTATAAAGACGAGACGGAGTAAAGAAGATGGCTAAGTCGTACGATTTGATAATAGTTGGTGCCGGTATGGTTGGCGCTTTGTCTGCGATATTGTTAGCTAAATCTTCTTTGAGAATTGCTCTTGTTGATAAACATGATGGCGAATATAGGTTGTCCACACCGCCAGCTTATGACGCACGTGTGAGTGCCATTTCTAGTCAATCTAAAGCCTTGCTAGAACAGGCTAATGTTTGGCAAGGCATTGCGCAAGACCGTATTGCTTCTTATGACAATATGGTGGTTTGGGATGGCCTTGGCGAGGGCTATATCGATTTTAATGCTCAAGCGACGGCAATGCCCGAGCTTGGTCATTTAGTTGAAAATGCTGTACTAAATCAGCAATTAATGGTGCAAGTTAGACGTTCGAAAAACATCGATCTGTATTTAGGCGATTCTTTAGAGTCACATGAGTTAAGTGAATCTGGTGTAAGAGTAGAACTGACGTCTGCTCATGTGCTGGAAGCTCAGACCATTATTGCGGCAGATGGTGCTATGTCCAAACTGCGCAGCGAAAATGCCTTTGATACCGTTGAGTGGGATTATGGTCATCATGCGATCGTCACAACGATCGAAATTGCTCAATCTCATGAAAATACTGCGTGGCAGAGTTTCGGCGAAGAAGGTATTTTGGCATTTCTTCCGCTTCCTTCTGTCGATCAAAAACATTTTGTGTCCATTGTTTGGTCTGTACCGCCTAAAGAAGCCGAGTCTTTAATGGTTCTCGACGAGAAAGCTTTTTGTCGTCGTTTGCATTACGCGATGAATAAGCGCTTCGATGTCTTGGGTATCACTCAGGTTCGTCAAGCGATTCCTCTAAGACAACGTCATGCAAAGCAATATGTGAAAGCCGGGCTAGCGTTGATTGGCGATGCCGCACATACTATTCATCCTTTAGCAGGGCAAGGTGCGAACCTAGGTTTTGGTGATGTGAAGGCGTTAGTGGAAGTGCTAGAAAAAGCCCATAGACGTGGCGAGTATCTAGGGACGAGTAAAGTTCTACGCCGTTACCAGCGTGCACGCATGTTGGATAACATTGCCATGGCTGCAGGTATGGAATCATTTAAGCGTCTATTTTCCACTCAGCAACCGTTTATTGTTCAGCTCAGAAATATCGGTATGAAGCAATTTAACAAAGGCGAATCTTTGAAGAAAAAATTGATTGCCCGTGCTGCAGGTTTGTCTTCTTTCTCTTAAATTAAGCATTTTTTTGTTTTTTGCAATTAGGAGGTAAATAGCGTGTTTTCAAAACGCTACGTATTTCCGGTTGCAAAAAGCATTTGCTGTCTTATTCTGCATGTATAGATATATCACCAATCAGAGAAAAGGCGGAATTGTATGCAAGCAACGGATCTTCTGAAGAAAACGGATAAACTTCCCAATGTCCCCGATGTCGTTCGTGAACTGATTCAGCTCCTAAGTGATCCTAATGTTAAATATTCCGATCTTACTGAACGCGTTTCTCATGATCAGACGATCTCCTTGAAAGTATTACGCGTGGTTAACTCGGCTTATTTTGGCTTATCGAGAAAAATTTCTTCTATTGATGAAGCAACTGTTTTGCTTGGAACAGATAAACTGAAAACCTTGGTTATTGCTTCTGGTTTTTCTAACTCGGTAGCCAAAGTTGAAGGTTTAAACCTTAATGAGTTTTGGGCGGATTCTTTCAGAGTGGCAGAATTAGCACAATGGTTTGCAAAGCGGACACCTTTGGTGGAGACCGATGAAGCTTTTACGGCAGGAATTGTTCATAATATCGGGCGATTATTATTGCATCTTACTGAGCCAGCTATTGCGCAAGAGATTCAATCTTTGGTTACTAACCGTAAAGCGGGGCGTGTTAAAGCTGAACAAGATTTACTTGGCTTTACTTCCCAAGATGCTGGTAAAGCGCTAATGGATTTGTGGAAGTTTCCGGCAGGACTTGGATATGCAGTACAACATCATAAACGTCCTTTTTCGGATGATGAGCCAAATCCGCTTGCTTGTGTGTTGAATTTGGCTTGTTACATTAATGCATGTATTCGTAATGAGCGAGATTACGATTTAGTTCGAGAGGGCTTTCCTTCTGCTGTAGCGAAAGCGGCTGGTTTGCCTGAGGGCGTTATTTATGAATTAGATGATGCTTTAGCGATTGGCGATGGACTTAATCAATTACTTCACTAGGTTTTAATATCGTATTTTAACTGCTCTTAAATACGTTTAAATGCATATGTTCAATAGATTGGCGTATTCAAAAAATTGATATGCTAGTCTTTAATTTATCCTTTGTTTATCTCTGTCTAACCCCTTATGTTACCTCTATAAATAAATGATAATCGCTAGTGTTTGGCATTGTGTTGTGCTAATTTCTTGTCTCTTTTTTTTATGGCCTTTTCTCTTATTTTCATCTGCTATGTGGTGTTTTTGGGAAGAGGGGATCTGTTGAATTGGTAGAAGGTGAGTATGTTTATGAAATTGCGCAAAACGATCAAAACGCAAGGACAAAAATCAATATTGAGTTATGTCGGATTTGTTGCGTTAGCTTCGTCATTGCTTCTTTCTACCGGTTTACAAGCCAAAGGCGAAGTGAACATCTATTCTGCTCGCAAAGAATCTCTTATTAAGCCTGCGTTGGATAAATTTTCAGAGCAAAACGATGTGGTTGTTAACCTTATTACCGGTTCTGCCGATGCCTTGTTGAGCCGTTTAAAAGCAGAAGGTGATGCGAGTCCAGCGGATATTTTTATTACTGTTGATGCTGGCCGTTTGCACCGAGCAAAAGCTGCAGGCGTATTGCAGCCCATTCATAGCGACGTATTAAGCGCAAATATTCCGAGTCATTTACGAGATAGTGAGGGTTATTGGTTTGGATTATCTCAGCGTGCTCGGGTGATTTTTTACAACCCTAAAAAAGTCTCAGTAAAAGATTTATCTACTTACGAAAATCTTGCTGATCCAAAATGGAAAGGACGTATTTGTGTGCGTTCTTCAGCCAATATTTATAACCAATCTCTGGTTGCTTCCATGTTAGAGGCAGATGGTCGTGAGAAAACGCAATCCTGGATCAAAGGACTCGTTTCTAACCTTGCACGTCCGCCTTTTGGTGGCGATGTGGATCTATTAAAAGCCGTTTCTGCGGGTGTATGTGATCTAACGCTGGCGAATACTTATTACTATGGTCGTCTTGGGCAAAGTGATAGTGCAGACGAAAGAGCGGTTTATAACGACGTAAAATTGTTTTGGCCTAATCAAGCGCAAGGTGAACGCGGCGCTCATGTTAACGTTAGTGGCGCTGGTATCACTGCCGCGGCGACTAATATTGAAAATGCTACCTTGTTGCTTGAGTTTCTCACTAACCAAGCTTCCCAAGAATGGTATGCTCACGTGAATAACGAGTATCCTGTGGTAAAAGGCATTGGCGCTCCAGAAATGTTGGCGCCATTTGGTACATTCCGTGCGGATACGATTTCGTTAAGCCAATTAGGTGAAAACAATCGTGAAGCAGTCGAGCTTATGGATATTTCTGGTTGGAAGTGATTTTTCTGATATTTGCTCCATATAACGAGCTTTCTGATGTGGTTTTTGATAATCGATGGCTAATTTAGCTCCCCCGAGTTTAGCAAGTAAGTCTAAGTGGAATTGGTTAAAAATGGCGGCAATGATTATTGCTGCCATTTTGGCATTACCTATTTTGGTTGTTTTGGTTAATGTTTTGATCGGTGATGGTGAAGTGTGGCGACACCTTTATCAGACAGTCTTAGCTGAATACATTTCTAACTCCTTGTTACTGATGTTGGGGGTTGGCATTGGCGTGCTGGTTATCGGTGTGCCTTGCGCTTGGTTGACTAGCATGTGTGATTTCCCCGGTCGCACCTTACTATCTTGGGCCTTGCTTTTGCCAATGGCCGTGCCTGCTTACATTATTGCTTATACCTACACAGGAGTATTGGATTTTGCAGGTCCTGTACAAACTTTTATTCGCGAACTTACTGGTTGGCGTTACGGTGAGTATTGGTTTTTTGAAATACGTTCCCTTGGTGGCGCCATAGCTATGCTGACCTTGGTTCTTTACCCTTATGTGTATCTCATGAGCCGAGCGGCTTTTTTAGAGCAGTCTGAGAACACCTTAGAGGTTAGTCGCACACTTGGCTATTCTGGTCGCGCGGTATTTTTCAAATTGGCACTTCCCCTTGCTCGTCCGGCGATAGTAACAGGCCTTACCTTAGCGCTTATGGAGACATTGGCGGATTATGGTACGGTGCAATATTTCAGTGTAAATACTTTCACAACGGGCATTTTACGAACCTTTTATGGATTTGGTGATATCGCAGCTGCTTCTCAGCTGGCAGGTATTTTATTGATGTTCGTGGCGGTGTTGATTTTGCTAGAACGATATTCTCGGCATCGCATTCGTTATCATGCATCAGGTCTAAAAAAGGCCAGTAATCGGCGTATGATTTTGAAAGGTAGTCGTGGCTTTATAGCGTGCATTTTTTGCTTGCTGCCTATTCTTGTTGGCTTTCTTATTCCCGTAGGTGTGTTGGCGTATTGGGCGGTATTTAAAGCAGAAATGCCCGGAGTGAACTTTATTCAACTGGCGTGGAACTCGTTTTATCTAGCGGCTATGGCTTCGCTTATTGTGGTGAGTTTAGCCTTGATATTGAGTTACGCTATTCGTTTAAATAATGGTAAAGCGGTGAGGACATCTGTAGGCATTGCGGGATTAGGTTATGCTTTGCCTGGGACTATTATCGCGATTGGCACTATTGTTCCTCTAGCTTGGTTGGACCATCGAATCATTGATTTGGTTAAACATTACAGTGGAGAAAGAGTCGGTTTGATTTTTTCTGGCACATTAGTGGCGTTACTGTTTGCTTACACGGTTCGTTTTATGGCTGTCTCTTTAGGTGCGGTACAAAACGGCCTTGGAAAGATTAAGCCGAGTATGGACATGGCAGGTCGTTCGCTAGGGATGTCGCCTTTTAAAGTTTTAACGCGCATTCATATTCCGCTATTAAAAGGTTCGGTCTTAACGGCCATGTTAATTGTTTTTGTCGATGTGTTGAAAGAATTACCAGCGACCTTGGTGTTACGGCCATTTAATTTTAATACCTTAGCGGTGCGAGCTTTTGAATTGGCGTCAGATGAGCGACTGATCGATGCTGCTCCAGCTTCGTTAATGATAGTGCTGGTGGGACTAGTACCAGTGATTTTGTTGAGTCGTTCCATTTCTTCTCACCTGAATAAATCTAAATAGCTGAAGCGCCAAATAGCGTTTATTAAAAATAGGATCGCATATGACATCTTTACCTCCTCATAAACTATTGAAAGAAATGACACTGACCGATGTTTCGGTTGGTTATGATGGTGATGCGGTTGTTAAAAATGCTTCATTCAAACTGCTAGAAGGGCAGATCGGTTGTTTACTCGGGCCAAGTGGCTGCGGTAAATCGACCTTGTTGCGTGCAATTGCAGGCTTTGAGTCTTTAATGGTAGGAGAAATTCGCATTGATGACGAGGTGATTGCCAGTCAATCACACAGTGTGAATCCTGAGCACCGTTTTATCGGTATGGTGTTTCAAGACATTGCCTTGTTTCCACACCTTACCATTGCACAGAATATTGCTTTTGGCTTATCTGCTTGGTCTAAAGAGGCAGCACAGGAACGAGTGACTTATTTGTTAAATTTGGTTGGTTTGTCGGGTTTCGAATCACGCTATCCGCATTCTCTTTCTGGTGGCCAACAGCAACGTGTCGCTTTGGCTCGCGCCATTGCACCTAAGCCTAAATTACTGCTGATGGATGAACCTTTCTCTGGGCTTGATGCTAAGTTAAGAGAAGAGTTGGTACCTGATATTCGTGCCATATTGCAGCATGAAAAAATGAGCGCGTTATTAGTGACCCATGATCAGATGGAAGCCTTTGCGATGGCGGATCAAGTATCGGTTATGAGTGAAGGCGTAATTCATCAAACAGGTTCGCCGTATCAGATTTATCATCGACCAGAAACACGCTTTGTGGCGAGTTTTATTGGTCATGGGGATTTCCTAACGGCTACCGTCTGTGGTCCAGATTGCGTTCATTCAGATTTGGGTAATATTCGCGGTGATTTAGACCATGGTTTTGCTGACAATACTCAAGTGGACTTATTGGTTCGTCCTGATGACATTTTACATGATGACGACAGTGAATTTGTTGGTGTGATTGTAAGTAAATGGTTTCGTGGGTCACACTTCTTATATCGCGTGAAATTGTCTTCTGGCAAAGTGGTATATTGTTTTGCTTCTTCTCACCACAATCATTCCGTGGGGCAAGAGATCGGCTTGAGTGTTCATTTAGATCACCTGGTGATGTTCCCTCGTTAGTAAATAAAACGCCCAAGTGACTTGCTTATAAATCACTTGGGCGTTTTTATGTATTGTTGGGGGGCAGACAATAGAGCTAGATAGTTCCGATTCCTTGCTCATGGCACACTTCAATTATTCCTTCAAAATCGTATTCACTCAGTTCTAAATGATCTAGGACGTAATGGCCAATTTTTTGCCATTCGTAGTCTTCGCTTGCACCGCCTATGTGTCTATAGGTTGAGGCAATGTGCTCAGCCATTTTTAAAATAGAAGCAAAGGTTAAATTAATAGAGTCGCCAGGCACTCTGTGGTGGAATAAGTAATCGACACGGTGGTGTTTGGCTATAACCGCACAGCAACTTTTAGGTAGTCCCCATGATTTTGCTAAATAATAACCGACAACTGAATGGTTGGTTTTGAAAGCTTGGTTTTCAACGTCGGTTAGGTTGAATTCTGGATTTTGATAACCTTGTTTCAATACATCTTTGTAGCCATCGAAACGCTTAAGCATCAAAGGAATACCTGCATTATGAAAAAGCCCAAGCGCATAGCATTCATCTTGGTATTTAAAATTAAGCTGATTGGCTAGACTTGAGCAAATCACAGCAACTTCGCTGGCTGTGTCCCAGAAACTGTGTAAAGATTTTATTGCGTCATCTGAAAGTTCGCTTTTGACTGCGAGTCCGTTAACGATATTGGTGACGCTTGTTGGGCCAAGCAACATGACAGCTTGCTGAATGGATGCTATTTTTTTAGGTAAATTAAAAGACGCAGAGTTGACGAGTTTTAATACGGCGGCTGAAAGGCTTACATCCTGTGAAATGATTTCTGATATACGTTCCATGTCAGGATCTGGCATGGCTTGTTCCATGTGTAAATCCACCATAATTTGTGGTTGTGGTGGAATGCTGATGCCTTGCAAGATGAGTTTTAGCTGATTTTCATTTAATGTAGATGACATGGACACACTTCTTTAAGACAAGTAACTTTACAGCTACGTAATTCGTAGCAATTGAATCTAGAGTCTTTATAATAGCGTTTTTTAAATATACTGGGTGAAAATTTTGAGTGTTATTCGACTAAAAGGTCAAGCTGATCGCCGTTTAAGGGCTGGACATCAATGGATTTACAGCAATGAGGTAGATACCTCAGCTACGCCATTAAAGCAATTTACCCCAGGGGATCAGGTTGTTGTCGAAACAGCTCAAGGTAAACCTCTTGGTATTGCGACAATAAACCCTAATACATTGATCTGCGGTCGTTTAATGAGCCGTAGTACCGATACATTTTTAAACAAGTCGACTTTGGTTCATCGTCTAAAGATTGCTTTATCTTTGCGTGAGCTGACTTATCCAGCGCCGTATTACCGTCTTGTTTTTGGTGATTCTGACGGTTTGTCAGGTTTGGTTGTCGATCGTTTTGCCGATGTTTTGGTTGTACAAATATCGACCGCTGGCATGGAGCGAGTAAAAAACGAGATCGTTGAAGCCTTGCAAGATGTAGTGAAGCCATCAGCGATTCTGATGAAAAATGATGGCAAGATGCGTCAGATCGAAGGCCTTGAAACCTATGTTGAAGAAGCTTTTGGTACGGTTCCAGAGTTGGTTTTCCTACAAGAAAACGGTGTGTTGTTTCAAGCGCCAGTGTGGGATGGACAAAAAACTGGTTGGTTCTATGATCACCGTGAAAACCGCAAAACCATGCAAGGCTTTTGTGATGGCAAACGCGTACTTGATGTTTTCTCTTACATTGGTGGTTGGGGCGTTCAAGCAGCCTCTGCTGGTGCGACAGATGTTACCTTTATTGATGCGTCTGAAAGCGCATTGAGCCATGTTGGTGAAAACCTTAAGTTGAACCAATACGAAGGTGGTTTTAACTTGATGCACGGTGATGCATTTGAAGCGATGCAGTCTTTGATTGAAGGGAAAGAGCGTTTCGATGTGGTTGTTATGGATCCGCCAGCGTTTATAGCTCGTCGTAAAGACATTAAAGCGGGCGAGGGTGCTTACCATCGTGCAAATCAGCTAGCGATGCGCTTGGTTGCGAAGGGCGGAATTTTGGTTTCCGGTTCTTGTTCTATGCATCTGGAAACGGCACGGTTACACGATATTATTCGTAGCAACAGTCGTCAATTAGAGCGTTTTTCGCAGTTGATTTATCGCGGAACGCAAGCACCAGATCATCCGGTCCACCCTGCGATAGAAGAAACGGAATACCTAAAAGCTCTATTTTATCGAATCCATAACAACATGGGTTTATAAGCTTATTTGGTTTATGTTGTTAGTAACCAAAAAATAAAAGCTAAAGAATAAGAACGAAAAAAGCGCTGTCAGATATGATCTGGCAGCGCTTTTTTATTTGGCAATCTTATTGTTTCGTTCACTAATCTCTTAAAGAAATATGCTGCCAGCCACGATCTTGCGCAATTTTTGTTAGTGTCTCATCGGCATCAACGGCAATAGGGTGAGTAACCAATTCTAATAAAGGTAAATCATTACGAGAGTCGCTATAAAAAAAGCTACCTTCCATTGTGTGTCCGGTCTCAGCCAGCCAATCATTTAAGCGTGTAACCTTGCCAGCTTGGAAGCTTGGAACACCAACAATTTTACCTGTGTAGTGATCGTTAATGATCTCTGGCACAGGTGCAATAATATGATCCATGCCTAAAGCATCGCCAATTGGCCCAGTAACGAACTGGTTAGTCGCGGTGATCATCAGCAAGAAATGACCTTGGTCTTTATGATGCTGTAATAGCGCATTAGCTTTCTCTTGCATCATTGGCTGGATTTTTTCTTGCATGAAAATGTCGTGTAGCTTGGCCAACTCTTCTCTAGAGAACTTAGTTAATGGTTCTAGGCTAAACGCCAAGTATTCATGAATATCTAAAGTACCAGTT
This sequence comes from Marinomonas sp. BSi20584, assembly GCF_002792415.1. Taxonomy (NCBI): domain Bacteria; kingdom Pseudomonadati; phylum Pseudomonadota; class Gammaproteobacteria; order Oceanospirillales; family Oceanospirillaceae; genus Marinomonas; species Marinomonas sp. BSi20584. The sequence goes on along the minus strand of NZ_KZ454883.1, from coordinate 97,166 downwards.
TGATACTCTTCGAAGAACTTATCGTTGGCTAATTTGTAAGCGTGGCTGTCTACTAAACCTTTCTCAACGAGAAATTGTCCCCAAGTGTAATCGCTGTCGCCATTTAATAATGTGCCGTCTAAGTCAAATATTGCGAGTGTCACAAGCAGTCCTCAATTCTTCTAAAGTGCGTGAATTATAGCTCTGGAGACAATAAATAACAGCAGTCTTAATTGTGCAGATGGGGGAATTATGGAACAATGAAACTAATTTATTTTTATATTAAAAGGTGATAGCTCGTGATTGATGCAGACGGATACAGACCGAATGTGGGCATCATACTGATGAACGAGCGTGGCCAACTTCTTTGGGCGAGACGCGTAGGGCAAAATGCTTGGCAGTTTCCTCAAGGAGGTATCAAATCCGACGAGACACCTGAAGAAGCTTTATTTCGAGAGCTTAAAGAAGAAGTAGGTTTAGATCCTCATCAGGTGGAAGTAATAGGTAAAACTCGGGGTTGGCTGCGTTATCGTCTTCCTAAACGCATGCTAAGACACAATAGCAAACCTCTATGTATTGGACAAAAACAGAAATGGTTTCTTCTGTCTATTCGTTGTCCTGATGCTTCTGTGTGCGTAGATGGAACGGAAACCCCTGAATTTGATGGCTGGCGCTGGGTTAGTTATTGGTACCCACTTGGCCAAGTTGTGGCGTTTAAAAAAGATGTTTACCGTCGAGCTCTAAAAGAGCTTATCCCCAGTGCACATCGTCGACTAGAAAAGTGATAAACTTACTGGCTTGATGCTGGAGGTTATATAGATTGATGGGAGAGCTATGCTAAGTTTGCTAAGACGTATTACCCAGGAGGTGACTGCCGCGCAGTCTTTATCTGCGGCACTTGACATTATTGTCCGACGTGTCCGCAGAGCAATGCGAGCAGAGGTGTGTTCTATTTATTTAGTAGACACCAATACTAAAGAATATATCTTGATGGCAACGCGCGGTTTGAATGCGGACGTTGCAGGTAATGTTAGTCTAAAAGCAGATGAAGGTTTGGTTAGTTTAGTTGGTCGTAGGGCTGAACCTGTAAACCTTGAAGATGCTCATATTCACCCATCTTTCCACTATTTAAAAGGTTCCGGCGAAGAACGATACCGCTCTTTTCTAGGTGTTCCTATTATTCATCATCGACAAGTTTTAGGCGTGCTGGTGGTTCAGCATGAAGACAAACGTCGATTTGATGAAGGCGAAGAAGCCTTTCTTATTACTTTATCGGCCCAATTGGCGGGTGTTATTGCTCACGCTGAAGCGACAGGGGCGATTACTAGTATTAATCCTAACGCTATTCCTAGTGGATCGGATTTTCGCTATAAGGGTGTTCCTGGTAGCTCTGGTGTAGCGATTGGTCGCGGTGTTGTGGTGTTTCCGCCTGCTGATTTAGATGTTATCCCTGATCGTCGTACAACAGATTTTGATGAAGAGATTCAGGACTTTTATCAAGCACTTGATGCCGTTCGACAAGACATTCGTCGCGCCAGCAATCGTATTAGCCAACACCTTTCAGAAGATGAAAAAGCATTATTCGATGTTTATCTAAAAATTCTAGATGACAACTCAATCGCTGGTGAAATTGTTCGAAAAATCAAAGAAGGTAATTGGGCTCAAGGTGCATTAAGACAGGTTATTCAGGCGCATATTCAGCAATTTAACCGCATGGATGACCCTTATTTACGTGAGCGGGCCTCGGATCTTCGTGACCTTGGTCGTCGTATCTTATCTCATCTTCAAGAGAAGGCTCCAAATGTAGCAGAGCGTTTCAGTGAGCCATCTATTATTATCGGTGAAGAGCTCACCGCGTCCATGTTAGGCGAAATTCCAATTGATAAGATCAAAGGCCTAGTCTCGGTAATGGGATCGGGTAACTCTCATGTGGCAATTTTAGCCCGTGCTATGGGTATTCCAACTGTCATGGGCGCATTAGATTTGCCTTATGCTCAGTTGGATAAAGTAGATCTTATTGTCGATGGTTATTTGGGCAAGATTTTTACCTATCCGTCTGAAGCGCTTATTGAAAATTATCAGCAAATTGTTGATGAAGAGCGTCTTTTAGAAGAAGAATACGAAACACTCAAAGACTTACCTTGTGAAACTCTTGATGGCCACCGTTTATCTTTATTTGTTAATACTGGTTTGTCTGCTGATATCGCCCGTTCTTTGGATCGTGGTGCGGAAGGTATAGGTCTTTACCGTACAGAAGTGCCTTTCATGGTGCGAGATCGTTTTCCGACCGAAGCGGAACAGGTCGTTATTTATCGTCAGCAGTTAGAAGGTTTTGCACCTTCGCCAGTAACGGTTCGTACTTTGGATATTGGTGGTGATAAAGCGCTGCCTTATTTTCCTATAAACGAAGCGAACCCTTTCTTAGGTTGGCGCGGTATTCGAGTTACTCTGGATCATTTGGAAATCTTTATGGCGCAAATTCGCGCCATGATAAAAGCCAGTGCTGGCCTGTATAATCTAAAAATTATGCTACCTATGATTTCAAATGTGGCGGAAGTAGAAGAAGCCTTAGCGCTTATTCGCCGTGGTTATGCAGAGGTTAAAGAGGAAGGTTACGACGTCAAAATGCCTCAAGTTGGCGTAATGATAGAAATTCCTGCGGCGGTTTATCAAGTTAAAGAATTAGCTGAATTGGTGGATTTCTTATCGGTAGGAAGTAACGATTTAACGCAATATTTGCTTGCTGTAGATCGAAATAATCCGCGTGTAGCGGACTTATATAATTCTTTCCATCCTTCTGTATTACGTGCATTGCTTAGCATCGTCGATCAAGTCAGAGATGAAGGTGTCGGTTTAAGCGTATGTGGTGAAATGGCTGGTGATCCGATGGGTGCTATTTTATTAATGGCCATGGGGTACGACGTATTATCGATGAGTTCGACCTCACTTCCTAAAGTGAAAGCGGTGATTCGTAATATCTCGATGGAACAAGCGCAAGCCATGCTTAGCGAAGTGATGAAACTATCTCATGCTGAAGCGGTCACACAGACTATGACACGACTCATGCGCGAAGCCAATATTGAGCGTTTGATTCGACCATCTAAAACCACTAACGTGGAATAATACCTATCAGAGGCTTGCTTCAATATTATGATTTCATATCCAAACATTGACCCTATTGCCATATCAATAGGGCCAATTTCCGTTCATTGGTACGGCATTATGTATCTTATTGGCTTTGCCGGGGCCTACTTATGCGGCATGTATCGCGCTAAACGTTCCAATGGGCTTTGGACACCAGAGATGGTCAGCGATGCTATATTTTATGGCGCACTTGGCGTCATATTGGGTGGCCGAGTCGGTTATATTTTGTTTTATCAGTTTTCTGCGTTTGTTGATAATCCACTTATTCTTGTTCGTATTTGGGAAGGCGGCATGTCTTTCCATGGAGGGTTATTAGGCGTTATTACTGCTATGTACTTCTTCGCTCGTCGTTACAACAAGCACCTGGTTGATGTGACCGACTTTCTGGCGCCGTTCGTACCAATTGGTTTAGGTGCAGGGCGTTTAGGCAACTTTATTGGCGGTGAATTATGGGGCAAACCGACAGATGTTTCTTGGGCGATGATTTTTCCTAATGATCCGCTGCAACTTGCTCGTCACCCTTCGCAGTTATATCAATTTGCACTAGAAGGTGTAGCACTGTTTTGTATCTTGTGGTTCTTCTCACAAAGAACAAAACCGCGGTATTGTGTCTCTGGTATGTTCTTACTTTTCTACGGTATTTTCCGAATCCTAGTAGAATTTGTCCGCGAGCCAGATATACAAATTGGCTACCTTGCTTTTGGTTGGCTGACAGAGGGGCAGCTTTTATCTTTGCCAATGGTAATAATTGGTGTTGGCTTAATTATTGCGGGCTTCAAGCTAAACACATTTCCAAAAGCGAATGCTTCAAAATAGCTAAAAAGATTTAGAGTGACGCTTAAAACCAGCCGTACGGCTGGTTTTTTTGTTTTGATGCTGACAAAGCTAATTATGGCTTTTGTTTTTTTAAATGTGAAAGAGTAGATTAAAATTGTATTGATGTAGCCTAAGGGCTACAATTATTTATATGAAGTATGAAATCAAGAAAACGGATGTTTTTGATCAATGGCTGTTTAAACTAAAGGATCGACAAGCTCTTTTGGCGATAAACATGCGAATCATTAGGGCGATTAACGGCAACTTCGGTGATAGCAAAGTGATTGCGAGTAATCTCTTGGAGATGCGTGTTTTTGTGGGAAAAGGCTATCGAGTTTATTACAGCGTACGTAATAACGAAGTTATCTTGCTTATTAATGGTGGCCATAAAGGCACACAGAGCAAAGATATAGAGAAAGCGAAGATATTGCTTAGTGAATGGGAGCAACCATCATGACATTAAAGGCAAGCGATTTTAATCCGTTTGATTATATTGAAACACAGGAAGAAGTGCAGGCTTTCTTACAAGAATGTTTGGCTGACGATGACCCAAATACCTTTATTGAAGCATTGGGATTGCTGGTTAAAAAACATGGTGTAACCGATATTGCTTTAGCATCTGGACTGAACAGAGAAAGCTTATATAAAACCATCAGTGGTAAAACAAAGCCGCGCTTCGACACGATTTTTAAAATCATGCAGGCACTAAATTTTCGCTTCACCACACACTCAGCTTGAAATGGAACTGCGTCTATTATCTCGGTCTGACTTTAAACCTTTGCTGCTATTTGAAACAGAAAACCGAACTTGGTTTGAAGCGCATATCAATCCGCGGGAAGTTAGTTTTTACAGTGATGAAGGTGTAAAAAAGCACATCGAAGAATTTCTTTCGCAACATCAAAGAAAAGCCATGTTGCCGATGCTTATTATTGACGACACCGGTGAGATTGCTGGACGTATTAATTTAACCGATATTAATTTAGTGTCGCACGAGGCTTATTTAGGCTATCGAATGGGCGAAAAATTTGCCGGACGTGGCATTGCCAAGCGTGCAGCTGAACAAATAACTCAACTGGCTAACGAGCTTAATCTGCAAAAAATAATCGCCTTCGCTTCTGTGGACAACATTGCTTCGCAGAGAGTGCTGACACACAACGGATTTGTTGAAATGAAGACCCATGAAAACTTCGCTGAAGTGCAGGGTAACAGTATTGATTGTATTGAATACCATAAAATTGTTAAGGAAAAGCATGACACTCTTGGTTAGAGAAGCGCAAACCAAAGATGCACAAGACATAGTTAATATTTTGAATCCCATTATCGAGGAAGGTCTTTTTACCATACTCGATATTACTTTTTCGGTAGAAGATGAGGAGCAATTTATTCAAGACTTCCCTGAGAGGGGGGTGTTTCATGTGGCCTTAAACGAAGAGGGTTCAAGCGTCATTGGCTTTCAAAATGTAGAGCCGTTTGCTGCCTATACTCATGCTTTTGATCATGTCGGTATTATTGGAACATTTGTTGATGCCAGTTGCAGAAGGCAAGGGGTTGCATCGATTTTATTTAAAGCGACCTTCAACTTAGCAAGATCAAAAGGCTATGAAAAGTTATTCGCCTACGTCAGAGAGGATAACCCAAACGCTTTAGCGACGTATTTAAGACAGGGCTTTGAAGTGGTAGGAACTGCGAAAAAACACGCTAAAGTTCGTGGCAAATATATCGATGAAATTTTGATAGAAAAGTTCTTATAGGATTAATTTATCCACAAAGATGACTTCAATATAAAACAGCGAACCATTATTGGTTCGCTGTTTTGCTTTTAGGTCTCTTGAACCGAGAGTTGCTTAAACTGAGAAAGGGTAGGAGATAGGCTCGTGGAATTGGTAGCCTTCGATTTCAAAGTCATCCATGGTGACCCAAGTTTCTATGTCTTTTAAAGATTTGATCTCTGGGTTGATTTTTAAAGTTGGCAGAGGGTAAGGCTCGCGCTTTAGTTGTACGTCACGCATTAGTTCTAGCTGATCTTCATAGATGTGAGCGTTCACTATCTTATGAAAGGCTTTGCCTGGTTTTTTCCCTGTGATTTGCGCAACGATGGCAAGCAATACGTATACCTGAACCATGTTGAAATTTAAACCAAGTGGCACATCACAGCTGCGCTGTGTGCTGTTTAGATAAAGCGTATCACCAAGCAATGAAAAGTGATGGCTGTACATACAAGGACGAAGACAAGCCATGTGAAACGCGCCTGGGTGATAAAAAGTGAGGATTTCCCCACGGTTATCCACACCACGGCTTAGATCGTCAACAATCTGTTTTAATAGGTCGATATGACCACCGTCTGGCTTTGGGAAGTGACGGCCAATAGCACCATAGCAAAGTCCCATGTCATCTTCGCCTTTACGGTAAGGGTTGTTTAGCCAAACTTCGTTTTCGTTGGCATTGGCATCCCATGTTTTGGTGCCCAGCGCACGAAAGTCTGCCGCGTTATCGTAGCCTCTTAAATAGCCGATGATTTCGGCAATAGCAGACTTCCAATAGCTTTTACGTGTGGTGACGAGAGGGAATTCGCCTTTACTTACATCATAGGTGAGGTCGGCATTAATAACGGTTAGGCAGCGCTTGCCAGTACGTTCGTTGTTGACCCATTCACCTTCGTTAACGATGCGGTTGCAAAGATCTAAATACTGTTTCATAAAAATGCCTTGTCTGTTTTAGCCTCGACGAATGCTGGTAATGCAGGTTAGGAAATGCAATCTGGATCGTCATGGGTATAATAAATGCCATTGATTATATCAGAAGCCTTTGCTCTTGGATTGTCGGAGCAAAGAAGAGCCAAGATTTTTAAGCAGGTTATTGTATGTTGTCACTAATTGTCGCTATGTCTACGAACCGAACCATCGGTATTAATAACTCGTTACCTTGGCATTTGCCAAATGATCTTAAATATTTCAAGCAAGCGACGATGGGCAAACCCATTGTCATGGGACGTAAAACCTTTGAATCTATTGGCAAGCCATTGCCAGGTCGTCGCAATATTGTTATCAGTCGTGATCCAGCTTATCAAGCGGAGGGGATTGATGTGGTGACGACATTGGAAGATGCCATTTCCCTTGGCGAAGATATTTGCTTGGTTAATGGCCAAGAAGAAGTCATGGTTATCGGCGGCGCGCAAATTTACCAACTTGCTCTTGAACGCGCGGATCGTTTGTACATCACTCATGTGGACGCCGAAGTAAAAGGTGATGCGTTTTTCCCAGAGGTAGATTGGCCATCGTTTACCCTGATAGGCGAAGAAGCTTTCGCCGCTGAAGGTCCGAATCCATACGACTATCGTTTCTCTGTTTACCAAAGAACCAGCGCAGAGTAATTCATTATGTGGCAACAAATTGAGATTCAATTGCCAGCGATGCGTCGAGGCTTTCATTTGATCACTGATCAGGTGGCGGCTGCTTTATCAAAAATGACACCAGTATCGATAGGGTTATTGCATATTCAACTGCTGCATACTTCGGCTTCTTTGACGATCAATGAAAACGCCGATCCTTCTGTTCGCCGTGATATGGAAAAACATTTTTCTCACATGGTGCCAGAAGATCAGCCCTATTATGAGCATATTTACGAAGGCAGCGACGACATGCCCGCACACATAAAAGCCAGCATGTTGGGCTCATCTTTGACGATTCCTATTCGGGATAAGAGGTTGTGCTTAGGGATTTGGCAAGGCGTTTATTTAGGTGAACACCGTGATCATGGTGGCGCGAGAAGGATCGTTTTAACGCTGCAAGGTGATCGCGACTAAATAGTCATATTTGCTAGAACAAAAACGCCGCATTAAAAATGCGGCGTTTTTGTTTTTAAGAACTTAAATCTAGTTAACGACGATTTGTTTGCAAGAAGCTTGGCCATCTTCAACGGCTTGATTTGCGCTCAGCGCTAGTTCTTCTATTGTTTCACCATCTTCTGGAAACGCTGCTATACCAATACAGAAATCCATAGGATCTGAATTGCCTTCAAACAAAGCTGAGCTTTCACTTTCTGTCGGGTTAATGATGTGTTTTAGCAAAGTCTTCGCATCTTTTACGCTGGTGTTAGGAAGTAATAACAGCAGTTTGTCAGGCTCTACTCGTGCTAGTACATCCGCTTCTCTAATCTTTTTATAGATATAACGAGCGGAGGTTTGAATGGCAATATTGCGCGCTTCCATTGGAAGTTTGCTTAGGCGTTCGTTAGCATCAAGGTTTATTTTTGCCATGGTTAATGGCGTATATTGGCGTTTTGCCAAGCCTAGTTGCTTTTTAAAATGCGTCAGCGCTGCGCCACGAGTCAATAGCCCTGTTAGTTCATCAAATGTCGCTTGGTTGCGTAGATGTTCTTCCAGTGCTTTTTGGTGGCTAATATCCACCATGAAACCAATGATCTTCTTGATGCTGCCATCTGGGCCTTTGGTGTAGCTTCTGCCGCGTTCTTTTACCCATAGGTAACGTTGGTCACCCGTCAGAATACGATATTCCACTTCATAATAATCTTGATTGAGTGCTACATGCTCATTGACTACAGTAGCCAATTTTTTCACATCATCGGGATGAACAAGGGCGTGCCATTCAGTAGTAGAGCGTGGTGTTTTATCAAGTGGATAATTCAATAGTGTCGCAATGGATTTTGAACAAGATACTAAATCTGACTCTGTTTCCCAGATCCACAATCCCGCAGAAGATTCTGTCAGTGCGAATTTTAGCAGGGTGTTTTCGGCAGCAGAAAGATCCATGTGGTCAGTATTGTAAACACAAGCCAACACCGTTTCGCCAAGGTGGCGCATTTCAAGCTGCATATTGATTAGCTTATCACCAACACGAATTAAGCTTTCACAACGCTCAATGCTGCCGCTTTTGATTTTTTTATTAAGCTTTTGCCAGTCGTCAGGAGAAACGGCGTCTTCACAAAGTGATTCCCAGGTACCGGAAGGCGTCGAATTAAAATTTTCAAACAAAATTTCAAAGTTGCGATTGTATGATATTAGTTTGCCAGTGCTGCTTTCTATTATAAAAGCAGGCGTTGGCATGTACTTAAACGCGAGTTCAAAAGGCGTGTTCATGACGCGCTCCTTTATAATATGGTTATTCTGGGGTGATCCAAGTAACTTGGTAATCCGCATCATTATCTTCTGCTAGTAACTTGCTGAGCACTGGCAAAAATTCCTTGGCTTCTTTTTCTAGAGTCCAAGGTGGATTGACGATAATCATACCGCTTCCTGCCATGCCGCGCTCTTGTTCTGTGTTTCTAATGCAAAGCTCTAGTAAAAGCACATTACGAATATTGGTTGCTTTGACGGACTTTAATAATTCGTTAGCTTGCTGACGATTTAATACAGGATACCAAATGGCATAAGTGCCTTGAGGGAAGCGTTTGTAACCATCATCTAGAGCTTGAACAACGTATTGGTAATCTTTTTTCACCTCATAAGGTGGATCCATCAGCACGAATCCACGCTTCTGTGGTGGTGGCAGCATGGCTTTAACCGCGGCAAAGCCATTGTCTTTTACAACATTGGCTTTACGTTTATTCGGGAAAAGTGCCGCTAAAATAGGGTAATCGTTTGGATGCAGCTCACATAAGTGTAGCTTGTCTTTTTGGCGAACGTAATAATCGACAATTTTGGGGCTGCCAGGATAAAACTCTAACGTATCTGTTGGGTTCATCTCGCGGACGATGTCTAACAGGTTTTCCAATGGCTCAGGAAGGTTGTCTTCGGTTAACAGTCGTGCAATACCTGAATGGAATTCTTTGTTCTTTTGCGCCTGCTCAGAGTTTAGTGAATATTGACCAATGCCAGCGTGTGTATCCAAATAGAAAAAAGGCGCGTCTTTTTTTATAAAATGGCGACATATTTGACTGACCGTCAAATGTTTTAAAATATCAGCGTGGTTGCCTGCATGATAAATATGGCGATAGCTGAGCATTGTTTTTCCTGTGATGAATAATTAGATTTTGAATGAAAAAGGCCGCAACGCCCGTATTTGGCAAAGCGGCCTTTTGCGTATTACTTTTTTAACAATTAGTCGATTTGACTAATATCACGTACTGCCCCTTTGTCCGCACTGGTCGCAAAGTGCGCGTACACTTTTAGTGCTGGAGAGACTTTACGTGGACGTTCTTCAACTGGCTTCCAAGCGTTTGCGCCTTTTGCGTTCATAGCGTCGCGACGAGTTTGTAGCTCTTCATCGCTAAGCAAAACATTGATCGTACGATTTGGAATGTCGATCAAAATACGGTCGCCATTTTCAACCAAACCGATTGCGCCGCCGGCAGCAGCTTCAGGTGAAGCGTGACCGATAGACAGGCCAGATGTACCACCAGAGAAACGACCGTCAGTTAATAGTGCGCAGGCTTTTCCTAATCCTTTGGACTTAATGTAAGACGTTGGATAAAGCATTTCTTGCATGCCTGGTCCGCCTTTAGGGCCTTCGTAGCGAACGATGACAATGTCACCTGCTTCCACTTTATCATCAAGAATGTTCTTAACCGCTTCGTCTTGAGACTCCGTTACGTGAGCACGGCCTTCAAACACAAGAATCGATTCGTCTACACCTGCACTTTTTACAACACAGCCATCAACAGCGATGTTGCCATAAAGTACTGCTAAGCCACCTTCGAGGGAAAAAGCATTTTCGATGGAGCGAATGCAACCCTCAGCACGGTCTCCATCTAAAGAAGGCCAGCGAGTAGATTGGCTGAACGCGGTTTGCGTTGGAATGCCGGCAGGTCCTGCTTTGTAAAATTCTATGATCTCAGGAGTTGGCGAGCGCATAATATCCCATGTCTCTAACGCTTCTAGCATGGTTTTTGAATGCACAGTGTGACACTGATTGTGCAAAATTCCTGCGCGATCAAGCTCACCCAGCAAGGCAAAAATACCACCGGCACGGTGTACATCTTCAACGTGGTATTTCGGTGAGTTTGGCGCTACTTTGCATAGTTGAGGCACTTTACGAGATAAGCGATCAATATCTTGCATGGTGAAATCAACACCTGCTTCATTGGCAATTGCCAATAAATGCAAGATAGTGTTGGTTGAGCCACCCATGGCGATGTCTAAAGTCATGGCATTTTCAAAGGCTTCGAAGCTTGCGATAGAACGTGGTGCCCAGTTCGCTTCATCGTTTTCGTAGAAACGTTTAGTGATGTCTACGATGCGACGACCAGCATCTAAAAACAAACGGCGACGATCTGAGTGAGTGGCTAATGTCGTGCCGTTGCCCGGTAAACTTAGACCAAGCGCTTCGGTTAGGCAGTTCATTGAGTTCGCGGTAAACATGCCAGAGCAAGAGCCACAGGTTGGGCACGCTGAGCGTTCGTATTCGGCTACTTTTTCATCTGTTGCCGTTGGGTCTGCTGCGATAACCATGGCATCGACTAGGTCAAGTTTGTTTTCGGACAGTTTGGTTTTTCCCGCTTCCATTGGACCGCCAGACACAAAAATAACCGGAATATTTATGCGCATAGCAGCCATTAGCATCCCCGGTGTAATTTTGTCACAGTTTGAAATACAAACCATAGCATCGGCGCAATGAGCATTAACCATGTATTCAACAGAATCTGCGATCAAATCACGAGATGGAAGACTGTAAAGCATGCCGTCATGACCCATGGCGATACCGTCGTCGACAGCAATAGTGTTAAATTCTTTCGCTACACCACCTGCGGCTTCAATTTCACGAGCAACCAGTTGGCCCATGTCTTTGAGATGAACATGACCTGGTACAAATTGAGTGAAAGAGTTGACCACGGCTATGATTGGCTTTTGAAAATCATCGTCTGTCATTCCGGTTGCACGCCATAGCGCGCGAGCTCCGGCCATATTACGGCCCGATGTAGTTGTTTTGGAGCGATATACTGGCATTGTTTTCCCCACAGATTATTGCTTTATTTTGTTTTATATAGCTGGCTACATTTTATGTAGTCCATGTTACCAAGATTATTGTCTATGCCCAATGGCAATTTTTAGACAATATTGAGACACTGTATAAATTAATACTGATACTTTTATTGAAACGGAAACGATATGGTCGAAAATGTATTATCAGCCCACTCTAATGTTGCATTGGCAAGACAGCCAATCGTAGACAGTCGCCTTGCTGTAATGGGGTATGAACTTCTTTATCGCAAAAATTCTGTTGCAGCGCAGGCTGATATTATAGATGACGTTGGAGCAACAGCTCAGGTCATAGCTGCTAGTCTTTTTGAGCTGGGTATGGAAAACCTTGTGGGGACAAGTAAGGCATTTATTAACTTTCCTCGCGCTTATTTGTTAAGTCCCAGTGGCATGCCGATCAATAAAGAAAATATCGTGGTTGAAGTACTGGAAGGTTCGGGCTTCGATGCGATTTTGTTGTCATCTTTACGTCGCTGGGTGAAAGCTGGCTGCTCTATAGCATTAGACGATTTTGTTTTTGATAGTAAGTTAACGCCTTTTATTGAGCTCGCAGACTACATCAAACTAGATGTCCAGACTTTAGGCCGAGATAATTTCCACAAACAAGTTGAAGCACTAAGGGGCTTTAACATTAAAATTATTGCTGAGAAAGTGGAGACGTGGGAAGACTATCAATTTTGCCGTTTGTTAGGTGTTGAATATTTTCAGGGGTACTTTTTTGAAAAGCCTGAATTGATATCTAGTAAAGCGTCTAAAGTGAACAGTATGACACTTTTGCAATTGATGTCATCGCTTTTAAATACATCGACTTTAAGTGTCGACGATCTGGAGCGAATAGTCAGCCAAGACGCAGGACTGGTTCATAAACTACTGCGTTACTTAAACTCTCCTATTACAGGCTTAGTTGCCTCGGTTGATTCTGTGCGTTTGGCTATTATGTTGATTGGTGTGGAAAAACTTAAATCATTAACCAATTTATTATTAATGTCTGAAATGGTTGGAGATAGACACGTTTTGCTTGAGCAAATAATGGTTCGCGCGAAACACGCTGAATTATTTGCTCATAGCCGGGGTTACAATAATCAGGATAAATATTTTTTAGCCGGAATGTTGTCAATGATTGATGTTTGCACAGGAATGAAGTTAGACGAAGTGCTCGGGGAGTTGCCTTTACCAAGTGAATTTATTAACGCGATAGTACATCGATCTGGAAGAGTGGGTAATACGCTTGATCTAGTGGAGCATTATGGCAGTGGACATACGATAAAAAGTCCTCAAGATTTGGACGACTTGAAAACTACGTACCTTGATGCAATCAAGTGGGCTGATGAGTTTCTTGTTGCTATATGACTCTGTATGTTTGAATGAATAATCAAGGTTTGTAGTCTTTTCCTTACATGCCTGTAGGCGTTTCCCGTATGTTGTGTGGCTATATGTCATGTATTTTTGTGATCTCTATCTATCTCATTGATTTTAAATAAAATAACTGAATTTTAGTTGTTTTTGATAAAGTTGATATATATTTTTTAGCTGTTAAATTGTGTCTTATCCAAACGGAATTCATGGATGAAAAGCGCATGACGTGCTTAATGAAATGCCATTGATGGTGTTAAGGATTGAACCGGATGTTCGAGAGCAATGGATTGTTCAAAGGAATAACGTGGTTTGATGGAATGCGCCATTTGATAAGGATAGTTTGGATGCTTCATGATGAAGCAAACAGTGATGTTTTACTCATCGGAAGAGTTGCTTGACAGGATGTTAGCAAAAAGCAGGGTTGCCAATAGGCGCCCTTTTTTTTGTCTTAAATTTGTCGGTTTTTATCTGTATAAAGTTAAGTATAAAAAAAAGCGACCTTGGAGTCGCTTTTTTACATTCTTGGCTTTTAAATTTGGTATAGCGTTAAACTAGCGCTCTAAATGCTCTAATTTATCTTCAACACCATCCCACTGCGCGGCATCAGGAAGTGCGTCTTTTTTCTCTGCAATATTTGGCCAGATCAAAGACAAGTCTCTGTTCAATTCTACGAACACTTCTTGGTCTTCAGGCAATTCGTCTTCAGAGAAGATAGCATTGGCTGGACATTCAGGTTCACATAATGCGCAGTCGATACACTCGTCAGGATTGATGGCTAAAAAGTTAGGGCCTTCGTAGAAGCAGTCCACAGGACAAACTTCAACACAGTCAGTGTATTTGCAGCGAATGCAGTTATCGGTAACGATGAAAGCCATTCGACTTCTCCTTACAAGCTATAAAAATGATTGCGCGCTATTTTAGATGTATAGGCTATTTCGCGGCAAGCAACAATCGTCATTAGGCTAAATTTATCTGCTATTAGCTTATATCGAGACCTTTCGACAGAAGTCTTAAAGGTCTCTATAACCCATTACAGCTGAGACTTTAGCTTATAAAGGGCGCTTATTGCTTCTAGCGGCGTCATATTATCTAAATCTAGTTCTTCAAGAGCATTTTTCAAGGCATTTTGTTCCGCCTGAGCAAACATATCCACTTGCTGAGGTTGATAGCCATTCTTGCTTTCTTTGACCAAGTGCTCCTTGGTTTTTGCTTTGATTGAACTTGAATTTGCCTTAGTCTCTATGGTCTTTGTATCAAGGTCAATGCCTGTGACGACTTCCAGTTCTTTGAGTTTTTGCTTAGCGTGCCCAATAACATCTCGAGGGACCCCTGCTAGTTGTGCAACTTGTAGCCCGTATGATTGGCTAGCTGGGCCTTCATGGACCTTGTGTAAGAAGACGATTTCATCTTCGTACTCTGTCGCTGTTAAGTGAACGTTAGCCGCGTTTTCTAATTGGTCAGCAAGCGTAGTGAGCTCAAAGTAATGCGTTGCGAACAAAACATAACATTTTAACTTATTAGCTAAATAGTCGACTGCTGCCCAAGCTAATGACAGGCCATCAAATGTACTGGTGCCGCGTCCAACTTCATCCATTAGTACCAGGCTATTTTTGCTGGCGTTATTTAGGATATTTGCGGTTTCCGTCATTTCCACCATAAAGGTTGAGCGACCGCCGGCAAGATCATCTGATGAACCCATTCGTGTAAAGATTCGATCCACTACAGAGATAGAAGCCGATTCTGCTGGTACAAAACAGCCGGTATGCGCCAATAAAGTGATTAAAGCTATTTGGCGCATGTAGGTAGATTTACCGCCCATATTCGGGCCGGTGATCATCAATAAGGAGCGTTTGTCATTTAGATCAAGATCGTTTGGTACGAAAGGTTCTGAAATAACCGATTCCACTACAGGGTGACGGCCGCCGACAATTTGAATACCACCACGATTATGTAATTCAGGGCAGGTAAAACTAAGCGCATTAGCGCGTTCCGCAAAGTTGTTCAGTACATCAAGTTGCGCTAAAGCTTGGCTGGTGGTTTGTAGTTCGCCTAGAATCTCATTAAGTTGTTCTAGAAGCGCTTCGTAAAGCTCTTTTTCTCTGGCAAGGGATTTGGATTTTGCACTCAGGGCTTTGTCTTCAAAGGCTTTTAGTTCTGGTGTGATAAAACGTTCGGCATTTTTTAGCGTCTGACGACGAATGTATTCCACCGGTGCCTGATCGGAATGTAGACGACTAATCTCAATGTAATAACCATGAACTCGATTAAAACCGACTTTTAATGAGCTGATGCCAGTACGGGCTTTTTCGCTGCGTTCCATTTCGGCAAGAAAGTCTGTGGCATTAGTGGATAAGGCCAATAGTTCGTCTAACTCTTCATCGTAGCCTTTGGCAAAAATACCACCATCACGAACAACTGACGGTGGATTTTCGACAAGGGCTTTTGCCAACGTCTCTGTGATATCTGGTTGCGCGATAATACGCTGATTGAGTTCTTGCAGTCGCTCAGATGTAGCACTTGCTAACAAATCGTTGATTTCTGGGGCGGCTTCAAGCGCAAATCGCAGGCGCAATAAGTCTCTTGGGCGAGCAGAGCGTAAGGCGACGCGTGACAATATGCGTTCTAAATCGCCCACTTTTTTAAGAGGCGCTTCAAAGACATCATAGGTTTGGTTTTTCTGTAATTCTGCGACGACTTGTTGGCGAGCCTGAATTTCGTTTAAATCACGAATTGGCGTGTGCAGCCAACGTTTTAGTAAGCGGCTGCCCATTGGTGTAGAGCATTTATCGAGAACTTCTACAACTGTGTTGCTGGTACCGCCAGTAAGATTGATATCGATTTCTAAGTTACGTCGAGTCGCGCCATCAATCAGAACCGAATCGTCTTTATGTTCAACCATGATGGATTGAATGTGCGGTAACGCAGAGCGTTGAGTATCTTTAGCGTATTGAAGTAAAGCACCTGCAGACGCAATAGCGGCTGTCATGGCCTCACAACCAAAACCAGAAAGGTCTTTGGTGTTGAATTGCTGAATTAATTGGCGATAACTGGATTCATAATCGAAATGCCAAGGGCCAAGTTCAGAGATGCCTTTTTCCAGCTTCAGTGTCTTTCGTGCAGGGAAATCTTCAGAGATCAAAATTTCTCTCGGCGATAAACGCTGTAATTCACTAGAAAGCGCTTCGTGACCATCTACTTCAAATAAGCAAAAACGGCCACTGGCCATATCTAAATAAGAGAAACCAAAAATATCGAGCCCTTTACGGGATTGATGAGCCAGGGAAAGTAGAAGGTTTTCGCGTTTCTCTTCCAGGAATGCTTCATCACTAATGGTGCCTGGCGTTACAATGCGAGCGATTTGGCGTTCAACAGGACCTTTGCTGGTGGCTGGATCGCCAGTTTGCTCAGCCACAACAACGGACTCGCCCATACGAACTAAGCGCGCAATGTAGTTTTCCGCAGCGTGATAGGGAATACCAGCCATCGGAATTGGCATGCCACCAGAATGACCGCGAGCGGTAAGTGTAATATCAAGCAGCTGAGACGCGCGTTTAGCGTCATCGTAGAAAAGCTCGTAAAAATCTCCCATGCGATAAAATAGCAGCTGGTTTGGGTGCTGTGATTTAAGGCCGAAGTATTGGCGCATCATCGGTGTATGATTATCTGCTGGTGTTTTACTCATTCGGGAAGCTCGATTGTGATCCAAAAAATAGAGGGGTATTCTACGGGATATTTTCCTAGGATTTAAGGGATAACGATAATGAATCAAATGCAAAAAATGACACGAGCGGCACAACAAGCCAGCGAACTCTTACAAGCAAGAGCGTTGTTGTTGGTTACGGCTGAGTCTTGCACTGGCGGGTTGATTAGTGCGGTATGCACGGAAATAGCTGGTAGCTCATCATGGTTTTTTGGTGGTGTGATTAGCTATGCCAATGAAGCTAAGATGCGTGGTTTGTCGGTAAAAGAAGAAACGCTATCATCCTTTGGTGCCGTGTCTGAGCAAACAGTGAAAGAGATGTGTGCTGGTGCCTTACAATTAGGCGGTGACATTTCTGTGGCTGTGAGTGGCGTGGCTGGTCCTGGGGGCGGCTCGCCAGAAAAGCCTGTAGGTTGTGTTTATATCGGGTGGAAAATGCTTGGACAAGAAGCCAAAGTTGAGCGTTTTCAGTTTTCTGGGGATCGTCAAGCGGTAAGAGAAGCGACTGTTTTAGCTGCTCTTCATGGTGTGAAAGAGATGCTTGAAAGCAGTGAAAAATAATACTGTTTTTATATACAGTATTTCTTGAGATTCCCCAAAAAAAACGATAGAGTTACCCACAACGACAATTAATCACAACGAAAAGTAGCCACAAGGATTTCATAATGTCATCTATTGCAGACAACAAGAAAAAGGCGCTGGATGCAGCGCTGTCTCAAATCGAGCGTCAATTTGGTAAAGGCGCCATCATGAAGATGGGCGAAGGTGCCAAGCTTGATATTGATACGGTTTCTACTGGATCGTTAGGTCTGGATATTGCACTAGGTGCTGGTGGTCTTCCTTATGGTCGTATCTGTGAAATTTTTTAAGGCACTATAGATAAAGTGGTACATGTTCGTTTAGTCCTTGTTGGAACTGGCCCTAAGCGCTTTTTATTTAGATGAACTAGTACACATAAAGAATATTGAAAAAATTATAGGTGAATATAATGGAATCTAAAGTGGTTGATGCTAATAAGAAAAAAGCACTTGATGCAGCTTTATCTCAGATTGAACGTCAATTTGGGAAAGGCGCAATAATGAAAATGGGGGATACTCCACGAGAAGCGATTCCTAGTGTATCAACAGGCTCTTTAGGATTAGATATAGCTCTTGGTATAGGCGGACTTCCTCTGGGTCGTTGTATAGAACTGTATGGACCAGAAAGTTCCGGGAAGACAACCCTAACACTTAGTACAATCGCCGAAGCACAAAAGAAAGGATATACCTGTGCGTTTATTGATGCAGAGCATGCCCTTGATCCATCTTATGCTGAAAAGCTTGGTGTAAATGTTGATGAACTGCTTTTGTCTCAACCTGATACTGGTGAACAAGCGCTTGAAATTGTGGATATGTTGGTTCGCTCAAATGCTGTAAATTTAATTGTTGTAGACTCAGTGGCAGCCTTAACGCCTAAAGCAGAAATAGAAGGCGAAATGGGGGATTCCCATATGGGTTTACAGGCTCGTTTAATGTCTCAAGCACTTCGAAAACTTACAGGTGGCGCTAAAAACGCCAATTGTATGATCATATTCATAAACCAGATTCGAATGAAAATCGGAGTCATGTTTGGCTCACCAGAGACGACAACAGGTGGTAACGCCCTTAAGTTCTATTCTTCTGTACGACTTGATATTCGCCGCATAGGATCAGTGAAACAAGGTGACGAAGTTGTTGGTAATGAAACTCGTGTCAAAGTCGTTAAAAACAAAGTTGCTCCTCCTTTCAGACAGGCTGAATTCCAAATCATGTACGGAGAAGGTATTTATCACATGGGGGAGATCATTGATTTAGGTGTGAAACAAGGGCTAGTTGATAAAGCTGGAGCTTGGTATGCTTATAAAGATACTAAAATTGGACAAGGTAAAGCGAATGCAGCAAAATATCTTGAAGAAAACCCAGATATTGCGAATGAAATTGAAACAGAAATTCGTAACCAACTTATCCAAACCCCTACAAAGAAAGAATCCATTGTGATTGAAGATACGGATAGTCAAGAATGAGCTTAATGGTTTTTTCTTTGTAATTTAATTAGGTGGGGGCTAGTAATAGTCCCCATTTTTTATGGAAGTAAAAGTAAACTCTACCACGATTAGATCATTCTCTATTTACTCGAATACTTTACCGAATGATTTTCTGCTTGATGTAGCAAAGGCTTGGGGGTTGCTTAATGCAACGTTTAAAACAGAATCTACCGAAAGAACCTATTACCAACATATAACTAGATGGCTAAGGTTTTTAGCAGATAGGCCAAACCATCCAGTTTGGAGCTATATTGGGCAGGATGGCGGATCATTAGCGGAAGAGTATCTTGCTTGGCAAAACTTCTTAACCGAGTATCGAAACGATATATTTGATACCTTCTTTCAAGAAGACCAACTAAAGACTCGTAACAATCAATTAATGGGAGTCAGAAAGCTTCTAGAGTATTTGGCTTATACTAAAACTATTCCGCATGGACTTGTTCTTCGTGGATGGAAAGACAAGCAAAGACTTGGGCAGAGTTCCACATTTTTATCTAATGATTTTTATCGACTTATAAATAGAAGTAAAAATGATCTGCAAAAACTTGTAGATTCCATTGATGATAATGATGTTTCGCTCGATGAGGATGTTATATCCCTGATTAAAAATGCACTTGAGAATACTGAAGAAGATTTTGATTTTAATCCAGTATCCTTAGTGATTTCCTCGTTACAAAATAGAAAAATTCAGCTTAAAGATCAAGCAGCTAGCGATTATATTGCATATATAGACTCAACAAACCAAGCTAAAAAATGGGCTGAAGACTTAGAGATAAGTGCTTGTGCAGATAAATTCCATAAAACTATGTTATCAAACGTCGATGCACATACAAAAATGCACTTGTATGATGAAGCATTAGGCGGATGCGCAACTTCAGTTTTAGTAAATTATTTGATTCGTTATAACGAAGGAAGGTTGCTTTTAAATACGGACTCTCGTTACAGCTTATTTTGGCTGCCAGATAGAATGAGTAGATATAACTATAATCGGGATCATATACGAAGGTACCTTGGTTGCTCAAATTATGGGATGGTTTGTGCATTCGCATTTATCATGCTTGAAACTAATGCAAATACAACCAGTGTTTGGGGGTTAAAGGAAGATGATCTAATCGATTTGGATAAAAAATCTTTTCAACTTAATTGGACTAAAAAAAGGCAGCGTGGGCATGAGGCAAAATATAAAAAACTTCCAATGAGAATAGATGAGCTTGCTCCCCAAACTCTCACTGTAAGAGATGTATTCCTCCACCAAATTGAATGTCGTGAAAAATTCCTCAATGATGTAATTCCAAGAGATAGAAAATTTCTATTTCTTCAATGGCACAAAAATAATGTAAAAATTAGTATAAATAAGCGCGTTTATGCACCTACTAGACCGTCATTAGAATTCTTTAATCGAATTTTTAAAAAACTCTCTAAAAAAGCGTCCGGCGGCGCTTGGGAAACAACTCCTAAAGCGATCAGGGGGAGTGCTCTTCTTCTTACTGGGCTTGTTACTAGGGACGCAACAGCTGTAATGATTGAAGGTCAACACACTTCTTTAGAAATGGGTAAGCGCTATACATATCATTATCCTGAAGTATGGCAACAAGATAAAGAAATACGATTATTTCTTAACTGGTACCAAGCATTATTTACAGTTGATATTGAAGGTTTTGCTGAGAAAATTGGTATTGATCCTATTTTGTATAATGAAAATAAAGAATTTGCTTTGGAACAGCGCCAAAAAGAAGCTCAAAATGCAATTAATCAACAGTTTGGTGGTATTCATTGCATTGATCCAATCGCTGGCGCTCAACCTGGAACAAAAGCTGGTAGTGTATGTAACAAGGTAGATAAATGTCCGACATGCAAGCAGCGAAGGGGCGTATTCGTAACTTCAATAAATAATTTAGCTAATGTTATACAGTGGCATGAAGTTCTTGTTCAATTAAACCAGACTCTAAGCGACAATGATTTTTATAAATGGCGAGTATGGCATGTTTTCACAACCCTCATTCTTGATACCTTTTCAAAAGACCCAACGCATGCCAGATTAATGAGAGAGGCACAAGAAAAAGCAGCACTAACTCAAAACTCATACGCAAGCCTCATTCCTGTTGCTGAGGTAAATATCTAATGGCATTGCCAATCATTAATTACGTCAATTATTTTTCAGATTTTAATACTAGAAGCGATATTGAATCCCTAAAGATAAGATGGTTCAAAGACTGCTTTTATGATTCTGATATTTGGGTATTGCAAGACACTAAAAACATGAAAAGGACTTATGATATTGATTGGGAAAACATACCTGTTGGTCCGAATGGTGAGAAGCTAAATAATTATTATGGCACAGTACAATTGATAAAAATGAGTCTCTTGATAAGGGCTTCTACAACAGACAAAAAGCTAGGTATGATAGATTCAGCTGAATCATTATATAAAGCAGCAAATACGTTGTTTAATTTTTATCGATATTTACTTTTAATTCCTAATATTTCAAATTTATCTAGTATTAATAGTTCTGTTATTAATCAACTTATTACTGATTATTCTACAAAAGGGCTAGTAGTGCGTTTGGACTTAGATTCACGAGCAGTAAATCGATTTGATGAGATAATTTCTAATGGAAATATTGGGGCCTATACGAAAATTAGGAAGTCAACAAAGTATTTAAAGACAAATTTTGAAAAAATAGAATTTGATAACGATATGTTTTCTTTTGAGCTTGGAGTCAGTGCGCGAGCTCTTCAAAATGCTCCTAAATATCAGTTGCTAAAATATAAAACATTAAAGCCACTAGGTTATGACTTGAAAGGAAGTGGTGTGATAAAAAATAATATTGAAACTCAATCGGAAACTACTATTAGAAAGTCGATATCAATTTTATCAGGTCTAATGCGGCAAGTTTATTTAATGCCTGACCTCTTCACAGAAAATCACCGAGTAGATCGTATGTGGATGGATGATGTTAAAGTATCTAAATTATCTAAAAATAAGGCGACTACTTCTAATTTAAAGACCCGAAATATACCCCAAAATATTATGTATGCAGTAATGGACGAATCTATCCGTTGGGTAATTGATTATGCTAATCCTCTACATTGCTACTTTAAGCGTACTAAGCAAATCCATAAAGAAAGATTTGAGGAGCTAAAAGAGGGAGATGGTGGTGGGAATCTTGAATCACAATCACATTATGCTAGAAAGCTTACTTCTCAGTGGATTAAAAAAAATCAACTGGTTAACTTCCCACACCCAATTACAACATATCAACATAAACAAACATCTATTGAACAAATAGTTAATAAACACCTTGTGTCAGCATGTTTACTTGTCATATTAGCATTTACAGCTCGCCGAAGAGATGAGATATATGGACTTAAATCTAATTGTACATATGAAGAAGGCGGACTCTGGTATTTGATTGTTGATCAAGAAAAATTTAATCAAGGTGAGCGAGCTTTACCAACCTTGAAGGTTGTGGCTAAGGCTGTATCTATTCTTGAAGATCTATCAGTGAAAGGAAGAGAAGCTAGTCAATTTGATAACCTTATGCAAGTCACTGGTGCAAATTCTAAACATGGTAAAGCATGGCCGGATTTCAATGGTTTTTGTGACTACGTGGGAATAGAATCAAAAGATGAAGACGGTAATCCATTCATATTTGCTGACCACCAATTTAGGCGATTTTTAGCTATGGCTTATTACTATCAATACCGCGACCCTAACTTATTTACTCTTAATTGGTTTTTAGGTCATGAGTCTATTGAGATGACAATGGATTATATCACTGATAGCGATGGGCAGTGGGAGATGCAGCAAGTTAAAAATGAACGGATTATTGATCTAATTGAAAGTGATTTCAGATCAGATAAATCGTTGATTGGTAATGAAATAGCAGAATTATTTGGAGTCATTGAAGGACAGAGCGAAAAGCGGATTTCAAGAATGGAAGATAAAGGTAAATTAGTTGATAAGTATGTTCTAAATTTTGTCAAAGATGGAGCATGCTTTGGCCTAACTCCTGATATCAAGAAGAGAAGTAAATGCTTAGAGAACGGAGCCATACAATGCTCTAGCGCAACCAAAGGAAGTTGTGAAGGCTGTCCTAATTTGCTTCCAGTAGACCAACCAATTAATCACATTAATGTAACAGATTTGGTTTGTTCATCCTCACCCATGCTTGAGGCGTTACAAAATGGGTAACGGTCTAAAAGTTTTATTAATGCAGAAGATAGAGAGCAAAATAACTGCTCTTGAAAGTTACATAAATGGCTCTAGTATCGATTTTTCTATTCCAACTAAGTTTTCCCTTAACTGGTTTGTAACTCTATCAGAGGGGCGCTATGAGAAGTTTTCTAAGTCTTCTAGAGCAATCAAAGGTGGTACAGCGTTAAACAAACGTATTCTAGGGCTTTTAAATGAGTGTGAAGCACGCCGAAAAAAAGGCGACCCAAAAGTACAATCTAATGATAAAGAGCTTCAAGTCGTAATTAAAAAACTAAAGGTTGAATTGGAGAATACAAAGAAAGAAAGGGACGCGCAGGCTGAAGAGAACACTGAGCTTCGCAGGCAATTAATTGATGCTAAGAGAAAGAATCAAATTTTTCAAGCGCAGATACGAGATCAAAATACCAATAGAAAAATCATTAGTCTGGAGCGTAAATGAGCCACAAGGTATTAGCTCCTTGTAATTGCCCTAAGGTTATATTCACATCTGGTAAAACTGTTGTTCCTGTTACAGAGTGGTTAATTGAACGAAAGTTTAATATTGGTTTGGCTGATAAAACAGTGCGAGCTGATGCCGACCATTTAGTGCATTGGTTAAATTTTTGTGAATCAGAGAAAATAGATTACCTATCTGAACCAACAACTTTCACTATAGAGCGTTATCGTGATGAGGCTCTTGCCCGACTATCTAATGAAAGTTGTGATCTTTATTTATCATCGATATGTAGGTTTTATTGGTGGTGTCAAAATAACACTTCTTACTGCTCAAATATGATTGGGTGGCCAAACAAAGCAGATAATACTGATTTCAATATTATAGTAAAAAAGCCTTCTAAGGGTGGAAGCGACTTTGTGATACCCTTTTTAAAAGGGAGTGTACAAAAACCAATGAAATATATCCCTAAAGCTCATGAGATAAGAGCATTGAACGATTATTTAGCTAGAGAAGTTCAAAACCAAAAGGATAATTCTGTTGGTGAATTTTTATCAATTCGAAATCTACTCATGGTTAGATGGGCGACTGAGGCCGCATTACGGTCACAAGAACTTATTTTTTTACAAATTTCTGATTTACCTCGAGTCGATAACTTTAACACATCTATGTCAGAAGTATATATTCATCGAGGCACTAAATATGGAAAGCATAGAAAGGTTACAGTGAGTAAAAGTTTAATAAAGGCTACTTGGGATTATATTGAATATGAGAGAGATGACGTTATAAGTAGTATTTGGAAAAAACGTGGTGATATTGATAATGTTTTTATTAATGCTGGTAATAGATCTCTAAAACCAAGAATGAGCAAAAATACATTTTATACAGTATTAACTTCATTTAACCCAAAGATAACTCCACACGCTTTAAGGCGTTTCGGTTTAACGAGGTTTGCCGCAAGGTTAATTAAAATCGAACGTATTATTAGAAGAAAAAGTAATGATCTAAAGCAAATTGATGTTAGGCATGTTGAGCAAGCATTAAGACTGCAGGCTGGCCATCAGTCTGTAACAACAACTATAAAACGGTATGTAGATTATGCTTTAGCTGTTGATTTGGATGAGGATGAAATGCAGTCCGTGGCTACTAGAATTGAAGAGTTAGAATGGGAGCTTGAAAACCTTAAGTCAAGGGAAAGAGCAAGCAGAGATTTGCGAGAATTTATATGATTCCTAGATTGCAACATCAAGAGTCTTGGTGTGACGTCTAGCAAACTCTGAGAAGTCCAATCTGCAATACCATCTTTGATGGTAAATTATTCAACCATTCTCAATTCTGTATAGAGTTGAGGATAACTTAGCTTAGGGGGCTGTGGGAAATAGGATCGAGCTTATCAAACTATAAGCACGGGTAACTTCCAATGTATTTCAAGTATTGGAGAATTTTAGGTTTAGATATACCAAAGCTAGGCCTGAATAGCTGATGTTGCTTCACTTCATCCATACTTTCAACTAAGCCAGTGAAATCAAGTTTCGATTAGTTTCATAGTAGATGTATCACCTTTAATTTTTTTCGCTAGCCAAATGCTTTCTCTACCTACAATTATGACAATCATAGGTAGAATTACAGGTAGGTGATTATGCCATGTATTTTTATCTATTATTGAAGGCTTTGGATGGTCTTCGGGGTGTGTATGCCACTCACCTAGATATTGCATTTTTCCTGAGGATTGAGAATAAGCGTCGTTTATCTTTTTTTGATGATGCTTTCCAAGCCTATCAAAAGAATATCTACTACGTTTATCGCCAATACCTGGTTCGGAGATATCCCAAATAACAATGTGTTGTCCTCTTCGTTCTCCGATTAATACACCACCCGCTTCGCTGCTCTCTTTTTTTAGCTGTTTATAAATGCAAAATCGGCGTAGTGCACTTGGCATGATAACAACCAAATTTTCATGTTCATCTCCAAATACCATTTCAACATTACTCATGGCAAATGGTACAGTTTATGTGAGGAGGCAATAACCTTGATTTACGTGACCGACTCCCATCAAACATGTGTTCGTTATAGGTCCAAGGAAGGGTTGTTTCTAATGAGTTTAGTACTGCTTCTTGAATCAAAGCGGCTGTAACAATACTTACAGATGCATCGTAAGGAGTATAAGAGCTGCCGCAGCTAATGAACCTTTCGGCTTGTTGTACTAAGCTCTGAAATCTAAGGTCCAAATTGTTTTTGTAAAGTGATGGCGTTGATATTAAACAGCCATAGCAACTATTTCCGTCATCTATAAGAACTTTACTAGCTCGTCCATTTCCATCATTGAAGCCATGTATCAAGAGGGGCCTTTCATCTTTTTTAATTTTTCTAACGACTGCTGCTAAGCGCTTTGATATAGGGGGGCGACCGGTAGCATCAATGATAATGTCATATTCTCTTAATATGCTTGATTCCACTGGAAAGTTAAAGGCGAACCCATGAATTTCCTTGTTAATGTGCGTGGAGGAGTTTAGTGAAGCCGCAACAGCTGATGCCTTATTAGAACCAATATTTGCAGTTGTTAGGCAGTGGCGTCCAAAGTTATGGGCTCCAAAACTATCGGCATCAAACAGATGAAAGCATCCGCCTTCACAACCAGCCCCTGATCGAAGTAACAATTCTGCTGTGTAACCACCAATCGTACCGCATCCTATGAGAGCAATTCTTTTCTTGTTCAAATTACCTGATCGTGATCTCGGCATATTTCTATGGAGAATAGTATCTTTATCAGTTTTTGTTATTTTGAATCTTTCGAAGCTTTTTGTTGCTGTCTTGCTAGATAAAGCGGATAGGAGACGTCGTTGTTTAAAATTATTTTTATGAGAATTTAGTGATAACGCACCCAAGTTTAATTCCACTAATACTCCAATAATATCCTGGTTCTCAATCTCCAATAAAAGCATATGCTTCTTAGTGTGTGGTTTGTTCGATAAGTATTTTAAGATACGTCTACAGCCATTAGGGTCTACACTACTGAGCCAGCTAAAAAATTGCTTCAACCCCTCTGGTGGCCATGATTCAGCTTCTAATGAAACTGGAGTTATCTTGAAGTAAGCTGAATCCACATAATAATTTTCTTCAGTTATTTCAAGGTTTCTTTGAGTCATCCATGAAGCAACACCATCTTTTTCTATGTCAGAGTAAATTATCCATTCGCGGTCTTGAGGTGATAGGTCTTGTTTATTCTTTAATTCAATTGATTGGCAAGTTAACCTTGCTAACCCCTTCAGAGGTGGAGGTACTGTCAGTAAATACGCTTCTTTTTCATATACCCAATATGATGCAAATTCACCTTCCATTTCAGGGTCTCTAGCCGAAAGGCCATTTGCCAACGATTGCACCGAATTACATAGAGTGCTCATAATTTGTTGATCTACATCGTTGTATGTCGCGCTTAAATTATTAGAATCCCAATCTCCTTCCATTTGTTCTACATAACAGAGATACCAACCGAAATTTACATGAGGCATAAGAACGTCTTTGTACTCTTCAGGGAGCTCTATGATGTATGCAGTAGGAAGTTTTATATGAGGGTCATCTTGAATGCTTAAAGCTATTCTAAAAACCTTACCTAAAGGCTTATAGTCTTTAACATAGAACCCTTCTGATTTATCGTATTTACAAAGTGGGGATGTTTGTGGGATATGCCGAGCAGAAGTGTATCGAAAACCGCAGCTCAGCAATATCTGATGAATGTTATCTTTTGACAAAATTAGCCACTCGTAAATGTTGAGCTGATTGTCTGAGGTTTTGCAGACACACTTGGTTCATCTTTAAAAGCAGGCGCCGCTGGTTTGGTAGTGATAAGTTCGTGGTTTGATACTCGGTTACCAAATGCTTCGTTAATTTTAAGTAGAGAGGCATATTTAGTCGGTGCCATTTCAGACTCAATTAAACTAGGCTCCAACTCTTTCATTCTATTAACAATCTCTTTCTGCGTTAAGTCTTGCTCAGAAAATGGAGGAAATAATGGTTTTTCGTCAGTATCGTCTGGGCTTTCTACACCAGCATTGAACGTTTCTGGTAATTTATTGGCAATCAATTTCATTGTTTCGCCAAAATTGGTCTCATCATGTGGATGTGTATTTAAAATTTCAACTGTTGCAGCCATTAGAGATATTGAGGAAGGGCCACCGCCATTCGGCCATTGAGCATCTCGCCAAGACTTTATGAATCTGCATAATTTTTTTAAATGGCTACCAATACGTTGACTGCTTTGATTGAACCAATCTTCAACTATTCTAGGATCACTTTTTAACCATTTTTTTTCATCGTCCCTTAATGCTAAATTAACGCAGTTACGGTCAACTTTAATTTCCTCTTTGCGATACGATTCTAATGATACATCAGATGAGTCGAATGCTTGCCTTTGCCTATTGTAAGCTTTTGCTTCGGCTATTTCTTTTGTTATAAATTTTTCCTCTGGAATTGCGTACATAGGAACATCAATGTGTGTATTAGCTTCGGGGATTTTTATTCGCGCACATGTTCTCTTTGCTTCAAATTCCCACCCATTATGCTCAGCTACTAATGATTTAAGAGACGAATCAACAAGTAACAACAATAACTCATGTGCTATGACAGGCTTCTCTTCGAATAAAGCCATAGGTAAATAAACACCATCATCAATGTCCATTTCTTGTGGAGGCGAAATATATGGGAGATTGAGGGTTCCATATTGATAACTACCTTGTGTCCAAAACCTTGGTTTTAGTCTTAAGAAATCAGAGGTTACATTACTATCCATGTTGTATAACAAGTTCACAACAGTATCTTGTTCATCCGGTGTTAAATGCTTAATGGACGTATGAGAAACGTTTTCCTTCAATATAGAAACGGACATGGAGTTATAAGAGGCTACATTTTTTTTTGCAAGGTCTTGTATTTCTTCAAATACAGTAGTTATTCGCTTACGCACTATTCTACGAAGATTTTTTAACCCATCATCTTGAGTCTCACTTAGCTTCAATTTGCTTATTAAGCCTTCGCTTCTATTACTGTAGTAACCATGTAAATCCCAAAGCATAATTATTCTTCCTTTAATTAGATTTTTTCACGAATTGAGCTGCAGGCTTATCAAAAAAAGACTGTAGACGTTTATTTGTGGTGAATTCATTTGTAGCTAGCTGTTTACCTCTGCTTGATAGGTTTCTAAGGCTACTTTCGCTTGCATTATCTATTGTAATATCTGAAGCTGCTTCATTAGGAATAGTATCATCTAGGTACACATAGTTATCTACTGCATTGTGAATTCTAAGTTCACGTATAAGCATTGCTTTATGTAGTAACTGGTTTGCTGTCATGGTGGTTAAAACAAGCCGCTCACCAGCTCCCCATAAACCCAAGTAGCCTTTCTTAAACCAGTTTTGACTACTAATTGCGGCAGGACTAATAGTGTATTCTTCTCCTAATGTTCCTATATTTAATATTTTAATGTCAGTAACTTTAGCTTGTTCAAAGTCACTTTTCATATCTTGAAGAACTTCATGGAGACCAATAAAAGAAGGGTTGTTTGCTACTAACCCTCCATCAGCAAAGTAAGAATCAATGTCAGGACAGTAATGAGGTGAGAAGTAAGTAGGGGCAGCAGAAGTCGCCATAGCCGCATCAATTAGTTTTAAACGGCCATCTCTGTTAAAGTCTGGGTTATGAGGGGTCTTGAAAAATTGAGGTTTTCCTGTGGATAAGTTGACGGCTGGGATCATGACTCGACGCTTTAAATCATTAAATGACATTTCAGGATCAATCATACTTATGACCGCAGCAAGTAAAGGTTTGCTATCATAGCGTGGCATGAAGATAGACCGCATCTTATTAACAAAGCCCCATCGCTTAGGAAATATGTTTGGCGCTTTCTTTCTAAATACAGACTCTAATTCTCTAGCACTTTTACCAGAAGCTAATCCTAAAGCTAAGATTCCTCCAATGGAGGTCCCTGTAATAAGATCAAAATAATCACCTGCCTTAACATCCTTGTAACCAGCTTCTTCTTCCAATATGCGTTCTATTTCAGCTAGTACACTGATGGTGAAAAGCCCTCTCGCACCCCCGCCATTCAAGCTTAAAACTCTGATCGATTGATAACTATCATGCATGAAATACTCCATTTAAAAGGTTGGTACGAGCTATGTTTAGGCTAGTATTTACAATACATTGGGCTTATTTTTCACCTTTCAATAGAGTATACGTAAATGTTCAAAAAATAGTCAGATATGTTTGGTATGGACCCACTTTTGTAGACATCTCATAGCTATATAATAATAGGTAAAAATGAGGTGAATTATGAGTGGAAAACGTTATACCGATGAGTTCAACATTGAAGCCGTTAAACAAGTCACTGAGCGCGGCTATAAGATTGCAGAAGTGGCTGAGCGACTAGGCGTTAGTTACAAAAGTATGCATGATTGGATTGTCCGATACAGCAGGCTTGGAGCGAGCAGAAAAACGGAAGATTCAGTTCTGTCAGAGATCCAGCGACTCAAAGCTGAACTTAAACGGGTGACTGAAGAGAGGGACATTCTAAAGGCGGCCGCCGTGTACTTTGCCGGGGAGTCAAAGAAAAGTACACGTTCATAAAATCACGGCTCCACGACTATTCTATTGTTGTCTTGTGTCGAACACAAAACTGCAAGTCCGTAGGAGCGGCTTTATACGCTTGGCTGGACTGTCCAAAAAGTCGACGAGAGCAAGAAGATGATGAACTTGCCATCACCATTAAAACGCATTGGCTTGAGAGTGGTTGTGTTTACGGCTACCGTAATATCACCAAAGACCTAAAAGGAGAAGGTAAGTCTTGTGGGAAGAATCGAGTGCTAAGGGTGATGCGCCGCGAGGGTCTAAAAGCGCTAATAGGCTACAAACGCCACCCTGTTTTTTATCGTGGGTCTGAACGTAATACAGCCCCCAATACACTAAATAGAGAGTTGATTGTCCCAGAACCAGATCAAGTATGGGTAACCGATTTTACGTACATCCGGACAAAAGAAGGCTGGCTTTACGTGACCATCGTTGTTGATCTATTTTCTAGATTGGTCGTAGGATGGTCAATGAGGTCAATGAGGTCTATGAGGTCAATGAGGTCAATGAGGTCAATGAGGTCAAGGGCGACAGCGGAGTCAGTTCTTGATGCTTTACTCATGGCGATTTGGCGATGACGTCCCCGCATTGCTTCACTATATCTTCAAAGAGTATACAAATTTATGGGTGGGTTTTTGTCAGCATAGAGGTCTCACCAGCACCACATAAGCTAAAATCTCAATCAGGAATAAGAAGTTTCGTTGAAACCTCCATAGATGCAGCGATATCCCAAAGGGCCTTTAATGTAATATTTACCTCACCTCGCTCAATTCGACCCATGTAACTGCGGTCAATCTTGGATTTTGCCGCTAAAGCTTCTTGAGAGATACCTCGCGCTTTGCGCTGACTCCGAATTAGCTCTCCAACCTCTTTTGCTATGTTTCTCATTTTTATATCTCAAAAATGAAATACAATCGCTAATTGCGGACTACATCTCCACGGACTATAATCCGCATTTTTCTAAATCGAGATAGTTATTTTGAAATCTAAGCCCATCGCCCACGTTGTAGAGGAGTACTTCCAGT
Source organism: Marinomonas sp. BSi20584 (assembly GCF_002792415.1). Lineage (NCBI taxonomy): Bacteria > Pseudomonadati > Pseudomonadota > Gammaproteobacteria > Oceanospirillales > Oceanospirillaceae > Marinomonas > Marinomonas sp. BSi20584. The sequence goes on along the minus strand of NZ_KZ454883.1, from coordinate 65,885 downwards.
CAACGGTTCACAAAAAAGCCACGATAAATGACGTACTCAAACACTATCTTGAAAAGTACGGCGAAAATAACCCTATCGAAATGAAAAAAGTACGACATGCCATTTATCTAAAAATTCATCGCTTAGTTAAATCTGGTGTATTAGTCGTTGCCTCAAAAAGTGGTAAGAGCACTCATTATACCCAGGCTAAAATTTTGGAGGAAACGAAGAAGCAAAAAACTATACCCATTACTGTTGTAGCGAGTGAGAAAGAAATGCTTTTAAATCGTAAAGCTGAACTTGAGTATGAACTTGAGCTATGCATTGCAGAAGCCCAAGGCTATGAAGAGATGAAATCCCTATTGCCCACTCAGCTTGATTTGTTGATATCAAAAAAAAGTGAAGCCAAAAAGCGAGCGATAACACTAAACGGCTTACTGACCAGCACTCAAACCATATTACATGCGCTCTCATGAAGAAAATACAAAATCTTTCTCTAAGAACTTGGCAAAAGAACTGTTTATCCAAAGCGTTAGAAGTCTTTCAAAACGGTCAGCAAAACTTCATGTGTGTTGCCGCACCTGGTGCAGGTAAAACAAGATTTTCTGCATCGTTGGCAAAAAGCTTATTAGATGCTGACCACATTGATTTCGTTCTTTGCTTTGCTCCATCTGTAAGTATACAGAACAGTATTCAAGGAACTTTCAGCAATATATTAAATGATCGCTTTGATGGCCGCATAGGCGCAAAAGGCTTGGTGATTACCTATCAGGGTATCCAACATGCCTACCAAGAACTCGCACATGTCATTGGGAGCTACCGTGTTCTAATTATCTCTGATGAGATTCATCACTGCGCTTCTGGGGTAAGTAGCACGTCTAATCAATGGGGACAGCTGTTAGTTTCTTTAATATCAGAAGGCAACCCCTTAACTCTAACTTTGAGCGGTACTCCTTGGCGATCAGATAGCACAAAAATAGCGCTTCAGAGCTATTCAGGGGAGCCTCAAGAGCTTGATACTGACTTTGTGTATGGTTTAGGAGATGCGGTTAGAGATAAGGTCTGCAGGAGACCTAGCTTAATATTACTCGATAATAGCTCGATTGGTGTTCAGGAGAATTCTGAAACTCATAAATTTAGCAGTATTCGCCAAGCAATTGAGGCGGAAAAACTAAAGTATAGTGATTTACTGACCCATCAAGAATCACTAAGTCAGCTTATGACTTATGCCCATGAGGAACTGATTAGAATTAGAGAAAAACACTCTCGTGCCGCAGGGTTAGTTGTTGCATCATCAATTGATCAAGCGCGACGGATATCTCAGTTTATTATCACTAATTTTAATGAGAGCGCTATCGTAGTTAGTCATGATCAAATTGATGCCCACGATAACATCAGAGACTTTCAAAGTTCAGAGATTGACTGGATTGTATCTATCGGAATGGTAAGTGAAGGTACAGACATACCACGTTTGCAGGTCTGCGCTTATCTAAGCAATGTTAGAACAGAGCTTTACTTTCGCCAAGTGCTTGGACGGATTCTACGAATAAACCTAAAAACAGACGAACCCTGCTCCCTGATAGCGTTTGCTGAACCAAAGCTAATTGAATATTCAGAACGAATTAACCAGGACCTACCAGAAGATTCGATGAGAATAAAAGTCCTCGAAGAGCAGACGCTAATGAAAACGACGGACTCTAATCAATACGCTCAAAGCACAGTGAAAAACGATTTTATTACCATGAAAACAATATCATCGAACCATTCACATACGTTTGATAGTCTTCATAACATAGCACCAGAAACTTCGTACTCAATAAAAATGGCTTTCTGCAAAGACTCATATAGAACAACAATTCTATCTCTATAAAAGTAGATTTTAACGTTAATAGGGATGGTATGGACCCACTTATAAATAAAGATTCTCTAAGGGCTCAGTTGGATATTTTTTGCCTTCTAAGATATGTCGGAGTTATGTGGTTCTATAATTTTTTCTTTTCAACCAAATAGAAAAGCAACAAATAATATAGTGGCAAAAATAATGAGCACTATTTTTAAATAAAGGCCGAGATTAGTGGTTCCACCTTTCGGTGGTTTATTACAACAGTTCATTTGACACTCCTCGATTCGGACTCTTTGTTTAAATCATTAAATAAGTTTAAAATATTTATGTATGGCATAGATCAAGCTTGCAAGTCACATAAAAGAAGAAGGGAATAATGGACTTCCCTGATAAGAGCACTACGACCCAAAGTTACATGTCTCAATGCTCTAACTACTGGGTCCATACCAATGCTCATATCTTAAGCTGCTAGGCATTAAGAGTAAGCAAAAAACCTGAGTCTGGAATGATGAGTATCTACTCAATGTCATGAGATTTATTAAATATTACTCATGTGTTTGCCCTGTTAAATACCCAATTTGAAAATTTTTATGCTTTATTTACTTGGACACGTTCAAAGCGAAAATATGCAAATTGTTGCACTTGTTGTGCAGGGGTTATGTGTTCTTCAGATCGTTCTTCAACTAACTTAAAGCCCAAACCTAGTTCCGCAGCAAGTTTCTCTGCGTCATATTGAACGATAGGCAAACCACTACATTTTTCAGGACCACCGACCGCAAATGACACAATAATTAAGTGTCCACCGACGCGTAGAGCATTTTTCAGTGATCTGACATAATGTCTGCGGTCTTCAGCATCGGTCAAGAAATGAAACACAGCACGATCATGCCAAAGTGCAAACTGTACTTCGTGGGTAAATGTAGTGATGTCTGACTCGATCCAGTTTACTGCAAGGGCGCTTTCCCCAAGTCTTCTGCGAGATGCGGCTAATGCAGCACCAGAAATATCCAGAACCGCAATGTTTGTATGTCCTTTTTCCAATAGATGATCCACAAGTACAGATGCACCGCCACCAACATCAATAATTTGATCGGATAGATCAAGACTACAGCGTGAAATAAGTTCCAAAGAGATCATTGGAATACTCTGAAACCAGCTGACATCAGTGGCATTTTTTTGCTCATAAATATTCTGCCAATATGCCTTCTTATCAAAGTCTTGCATTATTAATTCCTATATTTCGAGTTTTTTTAAGATATCGTCTCGCATTCTTCCTTTAGGAAGGACAAAAAATAACGTAGTGTTTAATATCTGTGGCACCCAGGGAACGTACGATCAAGTCGAGACTAATACAACTGATGGCTATTTATCATCGTCTTTATGGGAATGACGGTGATGAAGATCCGGCCAATGGGGATGTTTGTGCTCTACATGTGAATGCTTATGGTGGTGTGTATGTCGAATTGAAGGAGACATATCTGGATGATAGTGCTTATGGTGACCATCATCATGTCGGTGCGTGTGGTTATGGCTCATTTTTTTATGCATATGAGTATGAGAGTGGCTATCTCTTAATAGAAGGGTAATAGCGGCAATAAATACTGCGGCGGCTAGCAGATGAACTTCTGATATCGATTCACCTAAATACAAAACTGACAATACGACACCAAAGAATGGAGCACTCGAAAAAATCACTTGTGCACGTGTCGCGCCCATTCCCTGTGCTGCTCGTATATATAATACAATGCTAGCACCATATGACATGGCTCCAACCAATAAGGCACCCACGATTGTTTTTGTATCAAGGCTAAGCGGATCCAGTGCAATACCTATCGATAGATTGGCACTTCCTGCTATTAAACCTTTCCAAAAAGTACTTTGGCTGGGAGATATCCCATCAATCAGTGCGGTAAGGTGGTTATCTAGCCCCCAACAAATGCAGGCAAGAAGAACCAAAGCTCCGGCAGCAATACTCGCGTCGCCCTGTGACCAAGAAAGGAGTGATGCTGCCAGCATTGCTGCCAACACACCGATCCACCCGTTAATACTCAAATTATCACGAAAGAATAGCACGCCGATGACAGCTGTTGCTGCAAGCTCAAGGTTGAGCCATAGAGAAACTGACCCTGCTTCTGCAAGGCTTAATCCAAACAATAATAGAACCGGTCCCAAAATTCCGCCAAAAACCACTGCACCAAGCAACCTTAATCGATTAGTTTTATCGCTAATTGAAGGGAGGGATAATGTCTCTTTGCTGAAAAAGGCAGGAGCAACCGCAAGCGCTGCCCCTAGATATAAAAAACCAGCCAATTGAAATGGTGTTAATCCAGCTAAAAGCCATTTACTGGCTGGGGTTGCGGCTCCAAATAGAGCCGCAGACAGTAGAGCTAGTATAATTGTGTGTTTTTGCATTCAACAAACTATCCAAATATTGATAATAGGGCTTGGGTGGTCCATCAGTTTTGACTATGGCCTATGTCCATGTTCAGTGCTATCTTCGTGCCCCTGATCTCCACAAGCGACCAGTAGCCCTAAAAAGCTAGTTAGGACTAATACTTTCCCTACATTAATAAAATAATTCATATGATCCCGTGCGACTTAAATGGTTGCATTAATTCTTAAGCAAGTAATGGGTCTACTTGATGCCTATCATTTCATAATTCCCTTCTATTTTCAGTGATACCGTAATTGGACTTCCCAGAGCTTGCTAGACATCCATTAACGTTAAAACCTACTTAATATATGAATCTAAAATCTTCAGTATTACATCCAAATCAGCTTCTCTTTTAGTAAGATCTTCTTCAAGTACAACATGTTCAATAAGGTGTTCCTTAATAACTTCACGCATCAAGCCATTGACAGCACCTCGAATAGCGGCAATTTGTTGTAACACGTCTTGACATTCATGCTCATTTTCCAACATTTTTTTAAGACCATTAGTCTGCCCCTGTATCTTACTAACACGGACAATGAGTTTCTTCTGATCTCGGGTGGTATGTGACATGAAAAAGTCCATCATTAATAAATGAAGTAGATTATACGCAAAAATATAACACCAGCATTATACTAGGGGGTAGTATTTTATACTGGGTAGGAGTATATTTTTGATCGAAATATAATTGAACAAAGAAGGTAACCATGGACTTTACTACATTAATTCAACAAGGCAATGGGTGGCTATTTATTCCTAGTGCTATTCTTCTTGGTGCATTACATGGCTTAGAACCCGGTCATTCAAAGACAATGATGGCTGCTTTTATTGTTTCTATAAAAGGCACAACCAGGCAAGCCGTTATACTCGGTTTAGCTGCTGCTTTTTCTCATACTATTGTTGTCTGGCTTATCGCTTTAGGTGGGATGTATGTCAGTAAGCAATTTACAGCCCAAGCGGCCGAACCTTGGATGTTACTTATTTCAGGAGTCATCGTTATCTCGACTGGTATTTGGATGATCTGGAAAACTTGGAATGGAGAAAGAACGTGGCAAAAATTACACACGCATTCCAATGACTGGACAAAACAGATTATCGATACAGGACATGGTCATATTACTCTATCCATTGTGGAAGATGCACAACATAACAATCGATTCCAATTAAAAATGCTAAAAGGTCATCCCTTAAGTGCATCAGAGGTTAAAGTTCAACTTAATAACGCAGAAAGCAAAACACCTATTGAGTATGATTTTGTTGAATGTAATGATTACCTAGAATCCGCATTGAGCTTTCAAGGTACAAGGCAATTATCCGTTAAACTGATTATCGGACACCGTCGTCATTCCCATGATTTTGATGTTCATTTTCATGAACACAGTCACTTCTCTGAAGACAACGATAATAAAGAGTACCAAGACGCTCACGAACGAGCACACGCTTTAGATATACAGAAACGTTTTATGAACCAATCGGTAACAAATGGCCAAATACTATTATTCGGTTTAACTGGTGGTTTAATACCTTGTCCTGCAGCTGTTACCGTCTTATTAATTTGCCTTCAGTTGAAAACCTTAGCTCTTGGTTCTTCACTTGTTTTATCTTTCAGCATTGGTTTGGCGATAACGCTAGTATCTGTTGGCGTCATTGCAGCTGTTGGCGTCAAAAAAGTAACTCGTAAATGGAACCGTTTAAACAATCTTGCACGTAGAGCACCCTATTTTTCAGGGGCATTAATCAGTGCTGTCGGCCTGTACATGGGGATTCATGGATACAGCTTGTTAGTAAACTAATGAAGTGTGATGAAAGAAATGCAAAGCTCCTTTTCTTGGCACTCGGTCATAAAATAAAAGTCTACTTCAAATATTTTGCAGGGCACTGTCTACTTAACAGAACCTCTACTAATTGTGCGATAATTTACAGACGAAAAATTCAAACATCTATGTAAGCTATCGTTATTCTGCACAAATTATTAGACACGCAATTTGGCTTTATCACCGTTTCACATTTAGCTTTCGAAATATCGAAGAATGACTTGCATACTCGAAGTATGATTGTAAGTTATGAAACCAGTTATCAATAGTGTAGAAAGTTTGGCTCAAGTTATTGTAAACAGATCAAAAAGAGCCAAGGGCAGTTTGGTGATTCTTGGTGTCTGGACGAGGTGTTTATTAAGATAAACTGCGCAGTTACTCAGCAGCCCAAAGAGATTTAATATCAAGCGGTGAGCAGTCTACTGCGCAATATGAAAATGACGGATGTGAGTTATCACATCAGCCTACTCGACAACAAGAACGGCGGATGCTTAAGCTTAAATCACAGGGGCAAGCCCAGCGTTTTTAAAGTTGTCATGGACTTGTGAATAATCTCTTTAATCTTAGTTGTGTCCAAAATCTAGGTTAAGTTGTAATTGGTCGAGTTTACTTAGTTCAAGCCGATAAGTTGAAAATACCTCAGCCCATCCCTGAAATGATGATTATCAAAATTTAAGTTTGAGTTGCTTTAAGCTTTTTACTTACATATAGTTTGTTGATTAGTTGCAGAGAGTTTTATAAATGCCATCATTTGTTTTAAATAACATCAGCATATCAGCGAGAAAACACGGCTTCGTGTGTTTGTTGCTGTTTGTGCTATCGTTATTTTCGATGGCAATGGCAACGAACAGTATGATGTCACCTTCCTCGAATATGATGTCTATGGAAGCGCATACCATGTCTGATTTATCAGTTCATCATATGTCTTCTGAAGAAGTTTCCTCTTGTGCCCCAACCTCGGCGGATGAATGTTCCAGTCAGACATCAGAGCATAATCACCAAAATTGTATGGACAATCATTGCAGTAGCTTTTCAGGCTTACTTGTCAGCTATCATTCTGATTCCGACAATATTTCTTCTGTTCACACGACTCTGTCGTCTGAATTCTACGTTTCTACCCACCCAAATACGCCTTATTTCCCCCCTATAGTCATTTCTTAAATTCGCAGTTTCACTCATCGCTTTAATGTGCGTTGAGATTTTATGAATTTAAAAATGAGTACTCAAGCCAATGGCCAAAAACAAATTTTTGGCATTCTGTCATGTATTACAGAGTGTCTATTGCCGTCAATTTTTAATCGGTAAAACGAATCGTATTGCCTCCGTTTTCTTATTGTCGTTGCTGCCACTTGTTGCGAGCGCAGAAGTGTTAAGCCTGCAACAAGCGGTGGAAAAAGCCGTCTCCCAAGATGACTGGTTGATTTCCAGCCAGCAGAAAGAGAATGCTATTCGCGCTTTAAGCCAAGGCATGACGGCGTTGCCGGATCCAAAAATCAATGTTGGTTTATTGAATATGCCAACTGACAGTTTTGATTTTAACCAAGAAGCGATGACGCAATTTAACGTGTCGGTATCGCAGATGTTTCCAGCTGGCGATACCTTACGTTTAACAGGAGAAAAGTACGCCGCGCAAGGCGATCAAATGCCCTTGATGCGAGATAATCGTCGCGCAATGCTGGCGATGGAAGTGTCAAATCTTTGGCTAACGGCCTACAGCTACGAAGAAAGTATCAAGCTCGTGAAGCAAAATAGAACCTTGTTCGAACAACTTCATGAGGTAGTGGAAAGTAGTTATAGCTCGGCGTACGGGCGAGCCAAACAGCAAGATTTAGTGCGCTCTGAACTGGAGTTGATTAAGTTAGATCATCGCCTTACGCAGCTTAGCCAAGCGAAAGAAAATGCACTGAAAAAACTATCCCAATATATTCTTCCGACAATGGCTGATCAGAACACAGCTGATCAAGATATCACCCTGAAAACAACGGGTGAACCCATTATGGTAACCCCGTCTAATATCCTTTCATCGAATTCATTGGCATTGGCGGCTCGCCTGAGCCTGCATCCGTTGGTTCGCATTGTCGATGTTCAATCCAATACCGCGCAGATAGATAAATCGATTGCCGAGCAAAAGTACAAACCAGAATGGGGCGTTACGTTGGGTTACGGTTATCGCGGCGATGATCTAAGCGGCAAAGATCGAGCCGATCTGGCGTCGATTGCGGTGAGTGTCAGCGTGCCAATATTTTCGTCTAGTCGACAGGATGCTCAGGTGAAAGCCGCGTCCTTACAAGTTGAGTCTTTTCTTTCTGAAAAGCAGCTTGTGCTGAATGAACTCATGGCGAAATACCGTGTTCTGACATCTGATATTACTCTGCTAGATCAACGAATCCGTCTTTATCAAACAAAGTTACTTCCTAGTTACAGAGAAAGCGCACAAGCCATGTTGAATGCTTATACCAGCAATGATGGTGTTTTTTCGGATGTGGTTCAGGCGCGTATCGCGACATTGAATGCGCATATTGAATTGTTGAATATTCGCATTGAGCGTTTCAAGCGCTTGGCAGAATTGAATTATGTGATGGCACAAGGTGAAGAGGTGAAACTCAAATGAAAGTAATCGGGTATATCGGCGTATTTGTACTGGGTGGCGTTCTTTCGGCTACGGGTTATCACTTTGGTCTTCAAGCATTCAATGCCATGAACGGGGAAATGAATGCTGGTGCATCAGTCACGAAAGATGAAAAAGCGCCTTTATATTGGGTGGCGCCAATGGACCCAAATTACCGTCGTGACAAGCCGGGTCAATCTCCTATGGGAATGGATTTGATTCCTTTTTATGGTGATGATCAAGGTTCCAATAATCAGGGTGCTGGTACTGTGAGTATCTCACCTGAAGTCGTTAATAATCTTGGCGTGCGAACAGGAAAAGTGTTTGAAGGCGTGCTGAAACCAGACATTCGTACTGTGGGCTATTTGGCCTACAACGAAGACAAGATTGTTCATATTCACCCTCGTGTCGAAGGTTGGATCGAAAAGAGCTTTATTAAATTCAATGGTGATTCAGTTGAAAAAGGTCAGCCTTTGTTCGACCTGTATTCACCAACCTTGGTGAATGCGCAGGAAGAATTTGTCTTTGCGTTAGCGCGCAAAGACCAGCGCATGATCAACGCGGGTGAAGAAAGACTAAAAGCTCTGCAAGTGTCGAGCAGTTTTATCCAAGCGTTAAAGACAAAGCGCAAAGTGTCTCAAACAGTGCGATTTTTTGCGCCACAAAGCGGTGTGATTGACAACCTTGGAATTCAAGATGGTTTCTACATTAAGCCAGGCACAACCTTGATGTCGATCGCGGATCTGAGTGAGGTGTGGTTGGATGCCGAAGTGTTTGAACGCCAAGCGCATCTTGTCGCGGTGGGGCAACCGGTTGAGGCTGTTATGGATTTCCTACCGGGGAAAACCTTTGCCAGTAACGTGGATTTTATTTATCCGACTCTAAATGCCAAAAACCGCACTTTGCGTGTTCGCATTCGTTTAGACAACCCTGAGCAACTTCTGAAGCCAGATATGTTTGCCCATGTTCGTATTGAAACCACGGAGCTAGGTAAAAAACGATTGATTCCAAAAGAAGCCCTGATTCGTGGCGGTGAGCAAAACCGCGTGGTACTGGCATTGGGTGAAGGGCGTTATAAATCGATTGCAGTCGAAACCGGCGCGTTCGGCGATGACTACGTGGAAATTTTAGATGGCTTAGTGCTGGGTGATGAGGTCGTGACATCGGCGCAGTTTTTGTTGGACTCTGAATCCAGCAAAAGCTCGGATTTCAAACGCATGAATATAGACAATGAGCAGACGGCAATGCCTGCCAGCAGCACTGAAATGACTAAGACATCAATGCCTGGTAATGCAATGTCAGTAGCAGAACCTACCAACAATGTTTGGGTAGCTGCACGTATTAATCGTATTGATGCGACAACGCGGATGGTGAATGTGAATCACGATGCTATTGCTGATTGGAAATGGCCAAAAATGACGATGGATTTTGCGCTAGCCGATTGGTTAGAGCTAGATGAATTACCGATTGGCAAAAATATTCAGCTTGAGATTACACGTGAAAGCAGCGTGAAGTTCATGGTCACTGACTATTTTGACGCTGAAACGGAGTAGGGGAATATCATGATTGAAGCGATCATCCGTTGGTCCATAAACAACCGATTCATGGTGTTGTTGGCTACTTTTATTTTAGTGGGCGCTGGTTTGTATTCGTTAAAGAATACTCCCGTTGATGCCATTCCTGACTTGTCTGATGTGCAAGTTATCATTAAAACCAGCTATCCAGGACAAGCGCCACAAGTTGTGGAAGATCAAGTTACGTACCCGTTGACCACGGCGATGTTGTCTGTGCCCGGTGCTCAAACAGTGCGCGGTTATTCGTTCTTTGGGGATTCGTATGTCTACGTGATTTTTGATGAAGATACCGATATGTATTGGGCGAGAAGCCGAGTGTTGGAGTATTTAAGTCAGGTTGCGCCATCCTTGCCCAGTAACGCAAGGGCGCAATTGGGGCCAGACGCAACGGGTGTCGGCTGGGTGTATTTATACGCCTTGGTCGATAAAACCGGTCAAAACGACTTGAGTCAATTGCGTTCACTGCAAGACTGGTTCTTGAAGTATGAATTACAAACCGTGCCTGGCGTATCGGAAGTGGCGCCCATTGGCGGCATGGTGAAGCAATATCAGGTAAGTGTGAATCCAGATAAATTGCGAGCGTTAAACATGCCATTGAGCCACATTCAAAATGCTATAAAACGCGGCAATCAGGAAGTCGGCGCGTCGGTCATTGAAATGGCTGAAGCTGAATACATGGTTCGAGCGTCTGGTTATATACAGAGCGTCGAAGATATTGAAATGATTCCGCTTGGCGTCAGTGAAAGTGGCACACCGCTGACGATCAAAGATGTGGCAGATGTTGGTATTGGCCCACAAATGCGTCGAGGGTTAGCTGATCTAAATGGCGAAGGCGAAACCGTCGGCGGCGTGGTGGTGATGCGTTTTGGTGAAAACGCACAGAAAACCATCGAAGGCGTAAAAGCGAAATTGGAAACTTTGAAATCCAGCTTGCCAAAAGGCGTTGAGGTGGTGACGGTTTATGATCGTTCTGGTTTGATTGATCGTGCCGTGGAGAATTTATGGACCAAACTGCTGGAAGAGTTCCTTGTGGTTGCGTTGGTTTGTATGGTGTTTCTTTTTCATGTGCGTTCCTCTTTAGTGGCCATCATCAGTCTGCCTGTCGGTATTTTGACTGCCTTCATCGTTATGCATTTGCAGGGTATTAATGCCAATATCATGTCGCTTGGCGGTATTGCGATTGCCATCGGCGCCATGATTGATGGCGCAATCGTGATGATAGAAAATCTCCATAAGCATATGGAAAAAGTCGAAATGACCAAGGAAAACCGTTGGCAGGTTGTGACCGCCGCGGCTACCGAAGTCGGCCCCGCGTTATTCTTTAGTCTGCTGATTATCACCGTCAGTTTCGTGCCTGTGTTTACCTTGGAATCCCAAGAAGGACGGATGTTTGGCCCGTTGGCCTATACCAAAACCTATGCCATGGCTGCATCGGCGGCATTAGCAATCACTCTCGTACCTGTTTTGATGGGGTACTTTGTGCGAGGTAAGGTCTTGCCTGAGCATAAAAACCCCGTTAATCGGGCTTTGATCGCGGTGTATATGCCAGCGCTGAAAGCCGTGTTGAGTTTTCCGAAAACCACCATTTTGGTGGCAATTGCTATATTTGCTATTGGTATGTGGCCGTTAAATAAGTTGGGCAGTGAGTTTATTCCTAACCTAGACGAAGGTGATTTGATGTACATGCCAACAGCGTATCCGGGGATCTCCATCGGACAAGCACGTCAGGTATTGCAGCAAACCAATAAACTGATTGCGACCTTGCCAGAAGTGAAAACTGTCTTTGGGAAGGTTGGCCGTGCAGAAACCGCGACAGACCCAGCACCTTTGACGATGATCGAAACCTTTATTCAACTCAAGCCTCACTCTGAATGGCGAGACGGCATGACCAGCGACAAGATCAAGCAAGAGCTGGATCAGCTGGTCAAGATCCCTGGCATTACTAACGCTTGGGTAATGCCGATCAAAACACGAATCGACATGCTGGCAACGGGCATCAAAACCCCTGTGGGTATAAAGGTTGCAGGTCCTGATCTGAAAGTGATTCAAGATATTGGTTTGCAGCTAGAGAAAATCTTGAAACCAGTTGAAGGCACGGCATCGGTTTATTCTGAGCGTGTGGCCGGTGGTCGTTACGTCAATATAGACATTAATCGCGCGAAGGCATCGCGTTATGGGTTGAACATTCAAGATGTTCAAGAAATTATCTCTTCGGCGGTGGGTGGCATGAATGTCACTAATACTATTGAGGGGCTTGAGCGCTATCCCATTAATGTTCGCTATCCACAGGAATATCGTGATTCACCAGAGCAATTAGCCCTTTTGCCAATCGTGACTCCGAATGGTTTACGAATTGCTTTAGGGGATATTGCTGATGTGTATGTGGAAGAAGGTCCGCCAGGATTAAAAAGTGAAAACGCGCGTTTAAACGGTTGGACCTTTGTGGACATTGAAGGTGTAGATATTGGCCGTTATGTCGAAAACGCACAAAAAATCGTAGCAGACCAAGTGCAATTACCAGCAGGTTATTCGTTAAATTGGTCTGGTCAATATGAGTATATGCAACGGGCAAAAGAAAAGCTGACCTATGTAGTGCCGCTTACATTGGCCATCATTATTGTCCTCTTGTATATCAACTTCCGTAATTTCTACGAGGTGGCGATCATTATGGGCACCTTGCCATTTGCTATGGTGGGTAGTATCTGGCTGATGTATTTGTCTGGCTTCAATTTCTCGGTTGCTGTGGGGGTTGGCTTCATTGCGCTGGCTGGCGTGGCCGTGGAAATCGGCGTCATTATGCTGATGTATTTGAATCAAGCTTGGACTGAGACACAAAGTAAATGCGCTGAAAAAGGCGTCTTACCTCGCGCGGACACGCTTTACCATGCGGTGCTTCACGGCGCTGGCATGCGAGTTCGTCCGGTGATGATGACAGCGGTATCCATCATTATCGGCTTGCTGCCAATTCTATATGGTACTGGAACGGGATCGGAGGTGATGAGTCGAATCGCCGCGCCTATGGTTGGTGGTATGGTGAGCGCAGTCGTGCTGACGTTATTAGTGTTGCCTGCGGTGTATTTTCTATGGAAAAAATCGTCATTGAAACAGATGTCTTAATTTAATCAGTATTAAAAGAGTGTTTTTTCGGAACTTTTAGAGATCGTTGATATAAAGAGATCCCCTCTTTGTATCCGTTTAAAAATTTATCAACAACGTAAAAGGTAATAACATGAAAACTATGAAAACTATGAAAACTATGAAATTGGCATTTTCTACATTGGCTTTGGTGGCCTCCGTTAACGTATTTGCACACGGTATGATGACCATGACATACCCCAAAGACGGTGCCATGCTAATGGCTCAAGCAGAACGAGTAGAGCTAAATTTCCAGAACCCTATGAAAGTTGTAAGTCTCAAGGTAGTAGGATCTAAAGGTAAGCCCGTGTCGGTTCGGTTTAATCGTGACGGTGCAACAACGAAAAATTTTCAAACTATGTTACCAATGTTGGCGCCGGATAGTTATACAGTTCATTGGAAAGCAATGGGCGAAGATGGACACATGATGAAAGGCTCTTATGGTTTTATGCAGCATTAATTTGAACATTTAAACTGTTTAGTTCAACTGGCTAATTAGATTATATCTTTTAGGCTTTTCATTTTATAAAAAAGGCGCTGTATGATGTTAACGAACTGGGAAATCGCGCAATTATTGACACGTTGGTTATTGTATTTTGGTATATCAAGCGTTGTAGGTGGGCTATTTGCATTTTGTTTGTTGCGTCATCAGTCTGCTTTATTGAGTAGTATAAAAAGGTACGTACGAGGAGGTGCGTTGATTGGTTTAGCGGCGACAATAGCTTATTTTTTTATCCTCGTTGGTGGGGCGATGGAAGAGGGTCTATCGCTCATGTTTGACCCTATGATGGTCTCTATCTATTGGGATTCGCCTGCGGGCAGTACCTTAATCGCTAATGTGATTGGTTATTGCTTGGTGATCATAGCGTCTTTTACCCTTGGGTCGGATCGTGCCTTCAGTCTGTGGCCATTTTCACGCCTTGCATTAATGGTCGCTTCCTTGGGCATAGCCAGTTTGATTTATTCGTTTTCATTCACGGGTCATGCGACAGAGCAAGCTTGGTATTATCAAATTATATTCTTTACTCATATCTTGATTGCTGCTTGGTGGTTAGGGTTGCTATTCCCTTTGTGGTTGGTTGCGCGAAAATCCACGCACCAGGAATCTAATCGAATCTTAGAGCGTTTTGGCGAACTTGCAGCGGTTGCTGTTTTGATTTTGATTATCTGTGGAGCATGGATGAGCTATGTTCTGACAGGATGGCAAGACTTATTCTCGTCAGACTATGGTTTCTGGTTGTTGGTGAAACTTGCTTTGGTCGTTGTTATTCTGGTGATGGCGGCATACCATAAATTACATCTTGTGCCGTTAATACTGAAACGCGGTAATACATTTCTTATTCAAAAATCTATTTTAATGGAAAAAATGATCGCTTCTTCTATTTTGGTGGTCACGGCGATATTTACGACGTTTGTTGGTCCTCCAATGCATTAATTAGAGGTGTATTTAAAGTGATGTTGTTTGGGGTGAAAGTTGATTGGGGGAAGAATAATGAGACAAAATAAAATCGTTATCATTATATTTGTTTTGCTCGTGTTTGTTAGCCAGACAATGACTTCTGTGGCTGGTCCAATGGCATATCACTCAATGCAACTTACTGCTACTGCTACTTATGGCTCGATGGTCGATCATAAGGCTTCGTTGCACAACGCGTCTGTTGAAACACACACAGATCAGTATGTTCAAATATTGCCGGTCACGAATGCGTTAGATTGTTGCAAAGACAAAAGCTCGTGTCCGATGAGCGTTTGCATGTCGATGGCCGCGATCATTGATCGTCAGTGGATTTATTACGGCTCTCAACTGAGTCAGAGTAGTGCTCATCTAGTTCAACAAGAGCTACCGTTGAATAGCTCTTCTTTATATCGCCCTCCGATACTTTCTTAATCTTTGGATGAATCCGTCGTTTTGTCGGACGCTCCAAGGTCACTAACCGTTATTTTCTATTATTAACCTTTTATCCACTACAGGGATAATGCCTGTATTGGATCTTCTCAAGAACATTGTTGGAGACAATTATGTCTTTTATTCATTACATTATTTGGTTGCACCTGCAAACAGGTGTTGTGGGTTTAATTAGATTAAGGGAGTTCAGTTTATGACAGTATTCAAACCTTCACACGAAGAGCAGAACAAATCATCGAGCGGTACAGTGCTTAGCCGTCGTCAGTTTGTATTTGGTGCTTCTGCCATGCTGGCTTTAACTACCATTCCGTTTTCAAAAAATGCACTAGCAAGTGCCATTGGCCAATCTTTAACTCAGTTATCTGGGAAAGTTTTTGATTTAAGCATTGATTATAAAACCGTTAATTTTACGGGAACGCCTGCTAGAGCAACGGTCATTAATCAACTGTTTCCCGGACCCTTGTTACGCTGGAAAGAAGGTGAAACGGTCACGCTAAGAGTAAAAAACAATCTTGATCATGACAGCTCTTTGCACTGGCATGGGATGATTTTACCGACAGAAATGGATGGCGTTCCTGGCCTTAGTTTTGCGGGCATCAAACCGGGAGAAACATTCGAATATAAATTTCCAGTTAAGCAAAGTGGTACCTATTGGTATCACAGTCATTCAGGTTTTCAAGAACAAACGGGAGTGTATGGCGCGATTGTTATAGACCCTAAAGAAGCAGACCCTGTTGTGTTTGATCGGGAGCATGTCATCATGCTGTCGGACTGGTCGGATGAGGCGCCTGAAACGATATATGCGAATTTAAAGAAGCAATCAGACTATTACAATTACAGTGAAAGAACGATGTCTGATTTGTTTTCTGATATCAAAAAACAAGGGTTGGTGAACACATGGAGAGCACGCTCCATGTGGAATCAGGAACGTATGAGTGACCGAGATATTTCTGATGTCACGGGCGCCACCTATACGTATTTAATGAATGGGAACCCACCGGCACAACCTTGGCAAGCACTCTTTAAACAAGGAGAAAAAGTTCGTCTTCGCTTTATTAATAGCTCTGCGATGACGATATTTGATGTGCGAATTCCAGGTTTAAAAATGACCGTGGTAGCGAGTGATGGACAAAATGTTCAGCCTGTTACCATCGATGAATTTCGAATTGGTGTTGCGGAAACTTACGATGTGATAGTCGAGCCGAAGATGGAGGATGCTTATTGTATTTTCGTTCAGAGCATTGACCGTTCTGGTTATACCGTTGGTAACTTCACGTCAGATGAAATGTTCACGGCCAAAATCCCTGATATGGACCCTATGCCGATCTTAGGGCATGGCGATATGGGCATGAATATGGAGGGCATGGACCACAGTAAAATGGCGATGGGTTCGGACTCTATGTCGGGCATGGAAGGCATGGACCACAGTAAAATGGCGATGGGTTCGGACTCTATGTCGGGCATGGAAGGCATGGACCACAGTAAAATGGCAATGGGTTCAGACTCTATGTCGGGCATGGAAGGCATGGACCACAGCAAAATGGCAATGGGCTCAGGCTCAATGGCTGGCATGGATCACAGCAAAATGGCAATGGGTTCAGGCTCAATGGCTGGCATGGAAGGCATGGATCACAGCAAAATGGCAATGGGTTCAGGCTCAATGACTGGCATGGAAGGGATGGATCTCAGTCAGCCAAGTATGGTTATGCCTACTTTAGGTTTAGCAGGTTACGGCAGTGACAATGAGATTAAGCATCTAGATTCAGAAAATGGTCCTCAAGTAGACATGCAATCAGGCATGCCTCAAAGCGGCCTTAACGACCCAGGTATTGGCTTAAGGGATCATCAAGCGAACTATAACCGTAAAGTACTGACCTACGCAGACCTAAAAGGCTTGCATCCTACTCATGATAAACGTCAACCCACTCGAGAAATCCAGCTGCATCTAACGGGCAATATGAATCGTTATATGTGGTCAATTAATGGAATCAATTTTGCTGATTCCGCTCCACTTGAATTGGCGTATAACGAAAGAGTGCGAATTACCTTGGTGAACGACACCATGATGATTCATCCCATGCATCTACATGGTGTATGGAGCGAGTTAGAAACAGGAGACCCTGATTACATTCCACGTAAGCATACTGTGATGGTTCAGCCTGGTTCAAAAATCAGCTATTTAGTCACCGCAGACGCCTTGGGGCAATGGGCATATCACTGCCATTTGCTATATCACATGCCTGGCATGTTTAGAAAAGTGGTCATCAAATAAGGAGAGTAATAAATGAAAAACTTTAATTCACTAGGCTTTACATTAGTGATGGCAACGGCTTCTGTTATGAGCTCTTTGTCTTATGCAGGTGCGGAAGATGACCCTTTATTAAGTTATGTCGCCATCGACCAATTAGAAAAAGGCCTTGAGTCAGACGATCCAATCAGCTTTAGTTTTCAAGCATGGGTTGGTTATGATATGGATAAAATCTGGCTTAAAATGTCAGGTGAATACCAGAATAGTGACGACCAGGACCTAGAAGTACAGGCTCTATACAGTCATGCCGTAGCGCCGTATTGGGATATGCAGATGGGCGTAAGGCGAGATATTAAACCGTCCCCATCTCGTGATTGGTTGGTGCTTGGTTTCCAAGGTTTGGCTCCGTATTTTTTCGACATTGACGGTGCTTTCTTTGTTGGAGAAAAAGGGCAAACCTCCATTCGTTTAAGCATCGAACAGGAATGGTTAATCACTCAAAAACTGATATTAACGCCTGAATTTGAAATGAACGCCTATGGTAAGAGTGATGACGAGTTAAGCATGGGTGCTGGTCTTACTGATATCAATGCAGGCCTTCGACTAAAGTATGAAATAACACGTAAGTTTGCACCTTATATAGGTATAGACTGGAGTAAAAAGCTCGGTGCTACGGCTGATCTTGCTCGTGATAATGGAGATAGCATTAGCAACTCTCAGTTTGTCATTGGCGTAACGGCTTGGTTTTAATTTTTTTACAAGAAGTAAAAGGGATGTCAGTGAGATGAAAGATAAAAGTCTCACTAACATCACCATTAATTTCTACGATATAAAAGAAAGGACAATACCATGATGAGCGAAAGTATGTTTGGTAGCACTATGTGGGTAGGACACTGGATGTGGATGTTAGTGATTGTGATCTTAGTCGTTATACCTGTCTATAGAATATGCAAGCGAGCTGGATATTCTGGCTGGCTGGGACTGCTGATATTGGTCCCAATGGTCAATATGGCTTTGTTATATTTCATTGCTTTTTCTGACTGGCCCGCGAGTAAAAAAGGAGCACAATATGAGTGAGCACACGAATCATCATGAACATAAAAGCCATGGGGTGCATGACCCTGTGTGCAAAATGTCGGTAGATCCTCAAACCGCAAAGTATAGTAGTCAGCATGTAGATAAAACTTGGTATTTCTGTTCTTCCGGCTGTCAGTCGAAGTTCGATAATAATCCAGAGAAGTATCTCAGCGAAGAAAATGAGCAAACAGAGCCGGTTGCGGCCGGAACCATGTTTACCTGTCCTATGCATCCAGAAGTCCGTCAACAAGGCCCCGGTGACTGCCCGATTTGTGGCATGTCGCTGGAACCTGAGGAAGTAAACCTCGACGACGGCCCTTCAGTAGAGCTCGCCGACATGACTCGTCGATTCTGGATTGGTCTGGCTCTGGCACTTCCGGTTTTTTTGATCGAAATGGGAGGCCATCTCTTTAAGATTGACCATATTGTGTCGCCACAAATATCCAATTGGATTCAGTTGGCTTTAGCTACTCCAGTGGTCGTTTGGTGTGGTGGACCATTCTTTGTGCGTGGTTGGAAATCAGTACTCAGTCGCAATCTTAATATGTTCACACTTATTGCCATCGGTACGGGCGTCTCTCTGTTGTACAGTCTTGTCGCGACCTTGGCTCCGCAGATATTTCCTGACGCTTTTCACGCTGACGATGGCTCGGTTGCAGTGTACTTCGAGGCGGCCGCTGTTATTGTTGTACTGGTGTTGTTGGGACAGGTACTTGAACTCAGAGCTCGAGAAAAAACCTCTGGCGCTATCAAAGCCCTATTAGATCTGGCTCCAGCCACGGCAAGAAAACTGGACGATGACGGTAGTGAGTCTGATGTATCGCTCGATCAAGTAAAGGTTGGTGATCGATTGCGAGTTCGACCAGGCGATAAGGTGCCTCTAGATGGCGAAGTGCTTGAAGGTAGTTCCAACGTTGATGAATCCATGGTCACTGGTGAACCCTTGGCTATTACTAAGAAAACTGGAGATCAGGTAATTGGTGGTAGCATTAATCAGCAAGGCAGTTTTATTTTGCGAGCTGACAAAGTCGGACGAGACACAATGTTATCTCAGATCGTCCAGATGGTCGCCAGTGCGCAGCGAAGTCGTGCGCCTATTCAGGGAATGGCTGACAAAATGGCTGGTTGGTTCGTCCCAGTTGTTCTGCTGGTCTCTATCATTGCATTCGGGGTCTGGTCTATCGTCGGTCCAACGCCGCCCATGGCCTTTGGTCTGATTGCCGCTGTGAGTGTGCTGATTATTGCATGTCCCTGTGCGCTTGGTCTGGCGACGCCTATGTCGATCATGGTCGGTGTCGGTCGTGGTGCTCAGGTCGGTGTCTTGATACGAGATGCCGAGGCGTTAGAGCGGATGGAGAAAGTAGACACAGTGGTAGTGGATAAAACCGGGACTTTAACAGAGGGTAAACCCCAGGTGACAAAGCTGGTCTTGGCAGATGGTTTTAGCGATGAGGACTTGATGCGTTATTCCGCTAGCCTTGAAAAGGGCAGCGAGCACCCTTTGGCACATGCCATTTTGGATAAAGCTAAAACAATGAACCTAACATTACCAGACGCCATAGATTTCGACTCTCCAAACGGCAAAGGCGTTACTGGTGAAGTCGATGGAAAAAGGATTCTGCTTGGTAATCGATTGTTAATGCAGTCAGAAAATGTTGATACATCCGCCTTTGAGGAAGAAGCCAATCAACTTCGAGAGGACGGTGCAACAGTAATTTTTGCCGCAGTTGATGGAAAGGTTTGTGGTTTGCTGGCGATTGCAGACCCGATCAAGGACACCACTAAAGCGGCAATAGCCGCTCTGCAGAATGAATGGATTCGTGTGGTGATGCTGACCGGAGATAATCGTACTTCTGCCGAAGCTGTAGCTCGAAAACTCCACATTGACGAAGTGAAGGCAGAAGTATTGCCGGAAGATAAAGGCAATGTTATTCAACAGCTTAAGAATGAGGGTCGTGTTGTTGTTATGGCTGGTGATGGTGTTAATGATGCGCCAGCCTTGGCAACCGCAGATGTAGGTATTGCCATGGGGACAGGAACCGACGTGGCTATCGAAAGTGCCGGCATTACTCTATTACGTGGCGATCTGATGGGCATCGTGGAGGCACGGCGATTATCCCGGGCAACCATGCGTAATATTCGACAGAATCTGTTCTTCGCATTCGTTTATAACATGGCAGGTGTACCAATTGCGGCAGGGGTACTTTATCCATTTACAGGTATTCTTTTATCGCCTATTTTTGCCGCTGTAGCTATGTCGCTCTCCTCGGTGAGTGTCATACTAAATGCTTTAAGGCTGCGCGCGGTAAAATTATCAGATAGCCAAATTAATAGTAAATAGCTAATTTTGAAAGAGGTGAAAATATGAAGATATTCAATAAAATTATTGCAACTTCAATCTTAACGTTAGTAAGTGCTAGCGTGTTTGCACAACCTATAATAGATCTCTATAAGTCTCCGACATGTGGTTGTTGTGTTAAATGGGGTGAGCTAATGGAGGCAGAGGGATATACCGTTAATTATCATCACACAGAAGACTGGTCCTCTTTAAAGAAAAATGCGGGTATGCCCATGCAACTACAGTCGTGTCACACCGCTGTTATCGACGGTTACTTAATTGAAGGGCATGTGCCAGAACAAGATGTGGCACGTTTAATACTTGAGAAACCTGAAAATGTATCAGGGTTGGCTGTGTCTGGAATGCCAAGGTATTCTCCTGGCATGGCTGCAAAAGGTCAGGGATACAGAGATTTTAATGTGGTTCAATTTAGCCAACAAGGCGTGATGACAGTTTATAAAAAATATTGATAAACGATTAATCCATCAAATACAACTGGTTAGTTAGCCAATTTAATAGGAGCTAACTAACCAGCTTTGTAAACGAGCACACAAGACCATTCAGGCTCTGGATGTCTCCAATTTTACTAGGTATTATTCAACTCGAAAATCCTCATGAAGTTTCTGTCAATGTATTATGTGTTGCTGTGGGATATGCGAATAAGCCCCTTTCATGAGATCATCCTGTTTTATTATCCATGTCACACCATCTCACCTTTGTCGGCAGCGAGTTCAATAACAAACGTCGTAAAACTCGTAAAGAAATTTTTCATGCACGCATGAATGAGTTGATGTCTTGGGATCAACTAGAAGCAATTATTGAGTCGTTTTATCCTAAGCTGGCAATGGAAGAAGACCTTATCTGCTATCTACCATGTTCCGTATTCACTGTATGTAATATTGGCACAACACTAGTGATCCAGAGATGGAGGATGCCTTGTATGAAATTACGTCCATGCGCCTATTTACTAACTTATCGTTAGATATCCTCATTTATAATTGAAGCTGCTTGCTCAACGAAGCATAAAGCCAAAGAAAGAGATCCTGAGATGCATCAAATTCAAAAGGAATAACAGTGATTCTTTGACTTAAAAACTCATATTGGTGTTGACGCTAGAACGGCGTTCACTCACAGTGTAAGTACAATGGAATCCAACGTTCATGACATTACGGAAACAAATAACCCTTCTCCATTCATAATCTCAGGAATCCTACTTAGATTATGTTCATTTGCTGGTGTCGTTATGAAACTGTGAACTAAGCCTCGTGAAGCACCCACCCGCAATATGCACTTTGAGTCCGAAGAGTCTCTCATTACTTTTATTAGTCTGGTGCATTTCAGAATCACGAGACTTGGTTTTATTTAGTGTAAATTAAGATTACGTGCTACAGTGCTGAAATGAGCATTTCAGATATTTCTCGTACACTTACTGTTAAGTTAATGTCATCAGATTATTTATAAGTCAGCTTAGAATCCACCTACTTAATAACGTGTACCATTATTGGTGGATTCTTCTATATAACCTTAATCTACGGACCAGAGTCTTCAGGTAAAACAACATTAACACTGAGTGTTATTGCAGAAGCTCAGAAGCAAGGTAAAACTTGTGCCTTTATTGATGCGGAACACGCTCTCGATCCTTCTTATGCAGAAAAGCTTGGTGTCAATATCGCTGACCTTTTGATCTCTCAGCCAGACACTGGTGAGCAAGCGCTTGAAATCGTTGACATGTTGGTACGTTCAAATAGCGTTGACGTTATTATCATCGACTCTGTAGCAGCCTTGGTTCCTAAGTCTGAAATTGAAGGCGAAATGGGTAGCTCTTCTGTTGGTGTTCAAGCGCGTTTGCTTTCGCAAGCAATGCGTAAATTGACTGGTTCTATTAAAAACGCCAATTGCCTTGTTATCTTTATCAACCAAATTCGTATGAAAATTGGTGTTATGTTCGGCTCTCCAGAAACGACTACTGGTGGTAACGCACTTAAGTTCTACTCTTCTGTCCGTTTGGATATTCGTCGCATCGGCTCAGTGAAGCAGGGCGATGAAGTGATTGGTAATGAAACTCGCGTTAAAGTAGTGAAAAACAAGATTGCACCACCATTTAAACAAGCTGAATTCCAAATCATGTACGGTGCTGGTATTTACCGTATGGGCGAAGTGATCGATCTAGGTGTAAAGCAAGGTTTTGTTGATAAGGCAGGTGCTTGGTACGCTTATAATGGTAATAAAATTGGTCAGGGCAAAGCCAATGCAGCTCAATTCTTAGCAGATAATCCTGAAATGGCGAAAGAAATTGAAGCCAAGATCCGTGAAGATTTATTACCTAAAAAGGGTAAGGCGGACGAAAAAACGAATGCTAAAGAAACAGACGTTGAAGCAGATGAAGAAGCAGAACAACTAGACTTCTAACTTTTTCTAGCAAAAATAACATCTCTAAAAAGCAGGTCTTGTACCTGCTTTTTTTGTTTTTGTGGTGAGTGCGTTAAAAAATGTATGTTTAATGGTTTCTTAAGACATATCCCTCTATGATTATTTCTTTAAAGACTTTGTATTAAATAGGACTGTCATAATATGTTGATTTGGCAATGGGGACTTATTGTATCGAGTGCACTTTTGCTTGTGGTGTTCATATTTGTTTTGTTGAGATATTTTTCTCTAAAGAAAAATGTATCTAAGCCAGATGTTGCTGATGAAGTGGAATCTGTTGAATTGCATGCTGATAAGCAAGATGTGTCAGTAGAAGAAAAAAGACAGTGGTTAGCTTTGCTTGAACAGCAGCGAAACATATGTGCTCAACTTCTTACTGAGTTACCAAAGTCTGACTTTCAGGGACGGGCTGCTTTGTCATGTTGGGCAATTTTTTTAGATGTTGAAATACATATCATTAAGCATTCCGTGCCGAATCCGAAAGTGCTGGCGCTTCTAGATGGATTCAAAAGCCTCTTGGATAAAGTAGATCGTGCGCAAGAGATCGATGCACTTTTGAAATCGTTAAAAGTTAATCAGTCTTTGTTGCGAGAGTTAAATAAAGTCATTCAGAAAGCGGGTGAAAAAGTGTTCGCCCAAGTAAACATAACATCTGAATTAAATTTACAGTTTGAAAAGCTTCAAAAGAAATTAGAGAAAGAAACTGAACTTGATGAGTCACTTGCTTTGCTTCGATCTGAAATGGCAAGTATGTACGAGTTTTCTGAACGCTTAAAGTTGCATTTAGCCGAAGTCAAGGAAGAGGGCGATAACGCACTTTATGTAGATGCCTTGGAGGCATTCTTAAGTGAGGCAGATCAGTCTGATTTTTTGCATTCGGTTCGTTCAGAGTTAGATGATAAAGTTTCTGATCTCAAACAGTTAGCGGCTTACCAAAAAACAATCATTGCCGATTTAAAAGAACAAGTTCGTAAAGTGAAAGTAGACCATGAAGGCGATGGTAAGCACATTGGCGTCTACGATATTTCTATTGCCAGACTGGAAAAAACATTATTAGAAAGTAGTCGAGTGGTTAAGCGATTAGAGGGCAAACTTGAAAGTTTGCAGGCTATTAGATACAACCTGAATATTGACGTGATTAAGCGTGATGAGGCTTTAAAACGAAAAAAAGCACTACTTAAAAAACAAGATGAAGGTCTTACGCAGGGTATTGATATATATGGTGTGATAGATGAAGAGCGTAGCACCATGAAAAATATGGAAGACTTGCTTTATCAGGATTCATTTACCGAAGAGTCTGATGCTTTTGCCAATGAGCAAGCTTCAAAGTTGAGCTCTTTGCGTTTAATGGTAAATGAGTCTGAGCTGTATGTAGAAATGCTCGAGCGAGATTTAGACAAAGCGAGAGATTTACGTGAAAATCTTGAATATAAACTGCTTCATCCAGATGCTATTGATGAAACGGTAATGGGTGAAGGTGAAGATGATATTTTAGCCAGCCAAGATCAAGAAGAAGTTGAAAACCTTCGAGAAATTAATGAGGAATTAGAAGAAGAACGAAAGCGTTTAGAAGCAGAACTATTTGATGGACAAGACCAATCTGAAGAGTTCGAGAAATTGCAGAAAAAAATTAAGGAGTTAGACTCAAAGATAGAGTCAGTCCAAAAAAAATATGTTGAAATGGAGGAGCGCTATTTAGCCGCGCTCATGGCAAAAGAGGACAACTTATAAGTTATCCTCTGGGCTCTCTAGCTCTAGTCAAGAAAGCAAGAGGACAGTGTGAAGCGTTTTACCGAATTACTAGATTCTAAAGCGGTCCACTAACTTGCTTAGCTGCTGCACATCGTTGATTAAACGATTTTTGATATCGACGGCTTTTTGTGTGTATTCCACGTTTGAAAACGCTGTGTTAGTGACATCATTAACTTGTTCTGCTATCTCGCCTGCTTGTTGGTTCTGCTCCTGAATGGATGCGGATATTTGTTGGTTGGTGTGGCTCAAGGTATTGATCGAAGCAATAATGGCTGTGAACATTTCGATGGTTTCTTTTGCTTGTGTTGATACACCTTCGGTTAATTTCTGAGAAGTGCGCATTACTTGCGCCGCATCTGCCGAGCCTTTCTGTATGCGTTCCACAACGGTTTCGATCTCTAGTGTTGATTCGTGTGTTCTGTTTGCCAAGCTACGCACTTCATCTGCTACAACAGCAAAACCTCGGCCTGTTTCCCCTGCACGCGCGGCTTCAATGGCAGCGTTAAGTGCCAATAGGTTAGTTTGTTCTGCAATACCACGAATAACATCCAGTACATTACCAATATTCTGACCGTCGGTTTCTAGGGTGGAAACCACGGATGAAGCTTTGTCCATTTCGTCGACGACATTGTGTAATGATTTTAGTGTCTGCGATAAGTTGTTTTGCCCTTGAGTCGAGTTGGTGTTAGCTTTGATTGCCATATCACCACATTTGCTGGCATCAGAAGATACTTCGCTTAAAGAGCTTGTCATAGCGTTGACTGCATTGGATATCTCGTTAGTACCTTGCTGTTGATGCTTGGATAAACGGTCAACTTGTTGTAATGCATCATCGATTTGAGCGGCAAAGCCCTGAGTTGTGGAAACTGTACTGGCTACTTGTTTGATAACAGAATGGACAAGTTCAATAAAACCATTGAGGTTTTTCGCTACTTCGGCCATTTCGTCTTTGCCTGAACTATCAAGGCGAGTGGTTAGGTTGCCGTCTGCACTATTAAGGCCTTCCAGTACTGATATCATTTGACGTAAAGGTCGGATGATGAGCCTGTTCGCAGCAAAGATAATAAAGGTAGATAGAATAAGTACAACAGCTAAGCTAATGTAATTATTTAGCTCAACTTGATTGATAACATTCGCTATCCCCGCTGCGCCTTCTTCGACTTTACTATCACCTTCTTCTTCTAATTCACCCACAAATTCCAATAATGTTATGACGTGCTGGTCAAACTCTGCAACAGCATTTTTTGAGTTTTCTTTGTCATCAGAGAGAATCTTTCCCTTCAAAGTCTCTAGCTTTGCTAAATAACTATCTAGGGTGGTGATTGATTGCGCACCTATCAGCCCAGACGCTTTCATCCTGCCTAGTGCTTCTTGAGTAAACTTATTTGTCTCTGCAATTTTATTTTTAGCGTCTGCTAATGACAGTTCATTATTAATGAAAGCATCAAGGGTGATGATTTGTGATTGTATACCAATAGTTCCTTCCATCGAGCCATCTGCTGCATCCCATGCATTGCCTGTAATAAAGTTGATTTCGGACTTTAGCTTACTGACGGAGAACATGCCTAAAACAGAATTACCTAGAACTATGATCACGAATAACATTATGCCTAGATAAATTTTGATTTTTATCGTCATTAACTTTCTCCAAAATAAGGGTTAGATGATTTTCATTCTAGTTGAAAAAAATATTTATTCAGTATTTTTTGTACGGCCTCATTTAATAAAAGCTAAAAATGAGGTTAAGTGGTTTGATTAGTTCTTATCGTTCATTTTTTAAAATATTAGATTTAATATAAAAAACTTGTCTCAGAGAGTCTTTTATATTGATGACTGTGTTTAGCTGGAAAAGCTAACACGTTAGCGGGGCATTCACTTTTTAGTTTATGAATTGTGTTTACTCTTGGTGCGGAGGTTGTGTCTAAAACGTGCGCTTTAATAAAAGTAGTTCCCAGCTTATCGCGTATTTTAAATAAACATCTATGTTATTTAATTGCTATAAAATTATCTTATGCATTGATTTTAAAGGAAAAACTACTTTGAGTTCTTTTTATTTTTCTGTTTGGCATTATCTTTGCTGAATGAAAAATATGTTCATGTAGGTTTTGCCTATAGGAATTTTATAAGTTGGCCAATGTCGGTTAACTTAGTCAATGGCATCGTCGCCCGCTACTAAACCTTTTTGGTAGCACTCGATCAGGCTCCTTTTGAAAGGACGTTACTGATAAGGGAGGCGTGTATCTACTTCTCTCTTTTCTTCTTCCTTCTTAAAAAGCCGTTTGATTTTTCAATACTGGTCGTGTCATTGGCAAAAACTGTTTGCTTAATTCTGAGACATGGAGTTTTACAGCGTTCATTTAGTGGACTTTAGCTAGACCAAATTTTTAGGAGAGAAGAATGAAAAAAATTGATGTAACAGAAGCTATTTTTACCATCAAGAAAGAGAAAAATCTGAGCTGGGAAGCCATTGCTGATGCAGTAGGCATGACCGACGTTTGGATAACATCCGCGTGCTTAGGAATGAATAGCTGTACTGCAGAAGTTGCTGAAAAACTGGTGGCTTTTTTAGGCCTGCCAGCAGAAGCAAAATCCGCCCTCATGGAATATCCAACAAAAACGTGGGATCAAGCGATTCCACAAGATCCGCTTATCTATCGATTGTACGAAGTAGTCGGCGTTTATGGCCCAACATTGAAAGAAGTGATTCAGGAAAAATTTGGCGATGGCATCATGAGCGCGATTGATTTTTCAATGAAGGTCGAAAAGGAAGAAAACCCCAAAGGTGATCGCGTGATTTTGACATTGAACGGGAAGTTCTTGCCATATAAATCATGGTGATAGCACTTGCTTGATTTAGAAAGTGTTGATTCAGAGCGTTTTGGTTTTTTTGCAATTTAAAGATAAGAGGGCGTGAAAATGGCTTACATAGAACCAAGTGAATTTGTCACCAAAATGGTCGACGCAGGCGAACAAAAAGTCTATATGTCGACAAAAGATACCATCATTCGTGCGTTCATGGCGGGTGCAATTCTGGGGTTGGCGGCAATCTTTGCCATCACCGTAGCGACCAAAACGGGCAGTCCATTATTGGGTGCTGTGTTATTCCCCGTTGGTTTTATCATGCTGTATTTAATGAAATTTGATTTACTGACTGGCGTATTTACCTTAGTGCCTTTGGCTTTGCTGGATAAGCGTCCGGGTGTAACGCCTGCGCAAGTGCTGCGCAACTGGGGGTTAGTGTTTATTGGTAACTTTGGTGGAGCATTAACCACTGCGTTCATGATGTCGTTTATTCTCACCTACGGGTATTCAACAGACGGCGGCGAATTAGCGGCAAAAGTGAGTGCTATCGGTGAATCGCGTACCTTGGGTTATCAATCTCATGGTGCCGGTGGCTGGTTTACCATCTTTATTCGCGGCATGTTATGTAACTGGATGGTGTCTATGGGTGTAGTTGGCGCGATGATTTCTACATCTGCTGGTGCCAAAATGGCTGCTATGTGGATGCCGGTGATGTTGTTCTTCTTCATGGGCTTTGAGCACTCTATTGTGAACATGTTCTTGTTCCCATTTTCTATGATCATGGGTGGTGATTTCACCTTCATGGATTATTTGATTTGGAACGAAATCCCAACAGTATTAGGTAACTTAGCGGGTGGTTTGTTATTGGTCGGTTTACCGCTTTATCTGACTCATGTGAAAACATCGGCATCACGTAAATTAGCATAACATTCGTTTTGCAAGATACGCGTTGTACTAAACAAAGCTATCAACTCTGTAAGCATTCGTGCTTGCAGAGTTTTTTGTATTATTAAGGTCGTGAGATGAAAAAACTAAGCATCAGCATTGGTAGCTCGACCAATAAGGGCAAAAAAGACATCAATCAGGATTTCTTGGGTTGTCAGACACCAGCGGAACCGCTATTAACAACAAGAGGTGTTGCTCTTGCTGTTGCCGATGGCATCAGTTCGAGCGAGGTGAGCCAAGCCGCCAGTGAATTCGCTATTTCGCGATTTTTAGAAGATTTTTACCACACCTCAGATGTTTGGTCGGTGAAGACATCGGGTGAAAAGGTCATTAAATCCATCAATGCTGCTCTGTATTCTCAAACACAAAACGGCCCAAGCCGATTCGACAAAGACAAAGGCTATGTGTGTACCTTTGCCGTTATTGTACTTTGCGCCAATGCGGCTCATATCTTTCATTTAGGCGACAGTCGAGTCTATCGATTAGTCGACGGCAAGCTCGAGCAACTAACGCAAGATCATCGTCGCGCAGTATCCGTCAGCGAGAGCTATTTGACTCGTGCCTTAGGTATAGAGCCGATTATAGAACTGGATTATCAAACTCTGCCGATGACCAAAGGTGACATCTTTGTGATGGCAACTGATGGCGTGTATGAATTCCTTGAAGCAGAGCAAATAGTTACTTGCATTGCAGAATCAGAGAGTTTGGATCAGACCGCAGAACACCTTATTGCACTGGCTTTGGAAAACGGCAGTGACGATAACCTCAGTATTCAAATCGCCCGAGTAGATGAAGTGCCAAGTTATCAGCTGGAGGATGTTCAGCAGGGCGTTAGCCTATTGCCTTTACCGCCGCTATTACGAGAAAGAATGACGTTTGATGGCTACGAGATACTTCGGTCTGTTTATGTGAGCAGTCGCAGTCATGTGTTTTTAGCATGCGATATAGATAGCAATGAACTTGTGGTGATTAAAACGCCGTCGGCTGAATTGAGCGACGATGCGGCGTATCTGGAAAGCTTCATGTTGGAAGACTGGATAGCCAAACGGCTGAATAATCCACATGTGGTCAAAGCCATAGAATCGCCAAGGCAGCGTCAGTTTCTCTATTTGGCGACGGAATACATAGAAGGCCAGTCTCTTGCTCAGTGGATGATAGATAACCCTAAACCAACACTAGAACAAACCCGAGACATCATTTCGCAAATCGCCAATGGACTACAGGCGTTTCATCGTAAAAGCATGATTCATCAAGATATTCGTCCTGCGAACATCATGATCGATAAACACAATACGGTGAAAATCATCGATTTTGGTTCCACCTACATCGCTGGCGTGAGCAACACCAAAGACGAAGAAATGCTGCGGGGCACCATGCGCTATTCCGCACCAGAATACTTTCTTGGTCACGCGGGTTCCGAACGCTCCGATATTTACGCGCTTGGCGTTATTACTTACCAAATGTTATCCGGCAATCAATTCCCTTACAGCCCAAAAATAGCTCAAGCCAGAAGCATTGCTGCTCAACAACGCTTAACTTATCGCAGTGTTATTACCGAAGCCTCTGAACTGCCAGTTTGGATCGACGACGCATTGCATAAAGCATTAAACATCAACCCACTAAAACGTTACGAAGAAGTCTCTGAATTCGTCTACGATCTTCATCATCCGAGTCAAATTTTTCTAGATCGAACTCGACCGCCATTAATACAGCGTAACCCCGTTATGTTCTGGCAAGGTGTTTCTTTTGTCTTGTTTCTCGTGATCTTATTCTTGCTGGTCAAATGACGTTGTTATTTTTTTGCTCACCTAGGTCGTCTAATTTTTTAAATACTAAATTTCGTTTTCGATGCGATTTCATTGGCGTTATAGTGTTTGTCATTCCCATTGTTAAATGAGTTTTAAACCTATGAAGCAAGACATAGTGCATATCGGTTTGGTCGTTAGAGACTACGATGAAGCCATTGATTTTTATGTTAATAAACTCAAATTTGAATTGATCGAAGATACCTATCAGCCAGAGCAAGACAAGCGTTGGGTCGTCGTGTCTCCGCCAGGTTCAAAGGGCGTGACCTTATTACTAGCGAAAGCGTCCAAACCGGAACAAATGGACTTCATTGGCAACCAAGCGGGCGGTCGTGTTTTTCTATTTTTAAACACCGACAACTTCTGGCGAGACTATGAACGCATGGTCGCAGAAGGTATTCATTTTGTTCGACCACCTGCTGAGCAGGAATACGGCACAGTCGCCGTATTTGAAGACCTATACGGTAATTTATGGGACTTGTTGCAACTTAAAGACAATCATCCAATTTCTAGTCGATTGAAAGCTTTGGTTTGATAATCTTTTTGCGTTCACTTACTAAGACAGAATGTATTATTAGTTACGAGCGCAGGTTTTTTAGACTGGTGTTTGGTAAAAGTAAAATTATAAAAATATCATTAACCCAAGGAGAAAAGGATGTTTATCGCTGTTTATGAATTTGAAATCAAAGAAGGCACGGAAGCGTCTTTTCGTAATGCATGGCTTGAAGTTACAAAAGCGATTTATAAAAATTGTGGTAGCTTTGGCTCAAGACTTCATACGTCAGATAAACCTAATATTTTGGTAGGTTATGCCCAATGGCCAAGTCGAGAGCAATGGGAAAAGATCACCGATCTTACCGATGAGCTTTACCAAAGTGCACGTAATGAAATGCGCCGTTGCTTAGTTCAATCAAAAACGGTTTACGAACTGGAAGTCTGTGATGATTACCTGCAAACCTCTGTAGCACCGGAGTGATAAAAAAGGCTTTTTCTGACGCGTTGTTATATCCCCATGTTCAACTTAATCTGTTTCAATTATTCCATTTTTAGATAAAGGAAAAATCATATGCAGCATGCTCCTCTTTCCGTGCAAGTGACACGCGGCGGTATTGTTGAAAGCGAGCATAGTATTAAGGCGGTTATTGTCTCAAGTACTGGCGAAGTGGTTGAATCTTGGGGCGATGTAGATATGTTGGTTTATCCTCGCAGCGCGATAAAAGCCATGCAAGTATTGGCTTTTATCGAGATGGGCGGTGCTGAACTCTTTGCTTTTAGTGAGGAGGAAATTGCTATCTGCTGTGCGTCTCATAGTGGCGAGCCAGAGCATGTGGCGACAGTACAAAGCATGTTAGATAAGCTTGCCTCGTCTGAGTCCGACTTTGAATGTGGCTGTCATTGGCCATCCCGCGCTGAGGCAAGTTATGCGCTAGCAGGCGAAGGAAAAAAGCCGAATCAATTGCATAATAATTGCTCTGGTAAACATGCTGGTATGTTGGGACTAGCCAAATTGCTCGGTGTTCCATCACAGGGTTACATAGGTATTGATCACCCAGTACAACAGAAAATTGCCGATACCATGGCAGAGATGTGCGAGTACGATTACAGCACAGCACCTTGGTCGCCAGATGGTTGCTCTGCGCCAACATGGGCGATGCCACTGACCAATCTTGCATTGGCTTTTGCTAAGTTTGCGAGTCCTGAGAGCTTATCAGTAGAGCGTCAGAAAGCCTGTAAAACCTTATATGATGCTGTGGTGAAACATCCTTTTATGGTGGCGGGAACCGATCGTTATTGTACCGATATGATGACGATATTGCAGAAGCGCGTATTCCTTAAAGTAGGGGCTGAAGGTGTTTATATCGCCGCTATTCCTGAGCTAAAACTCGCTATTGCGTTAAAGTGCGAAGATGGCGCGGTTCGAGCGGCTGAGTCTGTCATGACTACCTTATTGGATCATGTTGGCATTACATCATTCGTTGCGGATGGCATCATGCAGAAATATCGTTCCGTTACTTTGAAGAATTGGGAAAAGCGTACAACAGGCGCGATTGTTTGCCGAATTTAATAATTGAATAAGGCTTGGCATCATTATGATTGAACTCAAATCTAATAAAGACCTCTCTCGCTTGCGTCGTTTGGCTTTGGCATCTCAAGGTTTGCTGCAGGCTAGTTCGTTTGGTAGTGGCTTGGCTGGCGCGCGTAAAGTAGTGAGTCATTTAGGTTACGTTCAGATCGATACTATTTCTGTGGTGGAGCGGGCTCATCACCATGTGCTGTATTCAAGAGTGCCCAAGTTCGTGCCAGCAATGACCAATCAACTGTTGCTGGATAGGGATGTGTTTGAGTATTGGTCACACGCGGCGGCGTTTTTACCTATAGGCGATTTTCGTTTTTCCTTGCCTTATAAGAATGCGATTAAAAGCGGTCAAACCCATTGGTACAAAGATCCAGATGAAAAGTTGATGGCAGAGTTGTTAGCTCGTGTTACTTCTGACGGACCATTACGTTCTCGAGATATCGAAACCAAATCCAGTAATAGTGGAGCAGGTTGGTGGGATTGGAAGCCTGCGAAGAAAGCTCTTGAGCAACTCTATATGCAAGGGGATCTCATGGTTTGTAATCGTGAAGGCTTTCAGAAAACCTACGATTTAACCGAGCGAGTTTTGCCCTCTCACGTGGATTCTACAACACCTAGTTTAGACGAGTTTGCGAGCCATTTGGTCGATCAGCAATTACGTTGTCATGGTCTTGCTTCGCTAAAAGGCCTGACCTATTTACGTCGCAATACAGGGCTTCGCAACGCGGTGAAAAACATAGTCGATGGGCGCTTGGCACAAGGCTTGTTAGAACAGGTGAAAATCCCTAATGGCGATGTGTTTGTAATGGAACCAGATGCATTAGAGCTCCGTTTGCCTCGTTTGAATAACCGCCTTTTGATACTCTCGCCATTTGATAACAGTGTCATTCAGAGAGACCGACTTAAAAGTCTGTTTCAGTATGATTATCAGATCGAATGTTATGTGCCAGAGCCCAAACGCAAATATGGTTACTTCTGTCTGCCGCTACTGTTTCGAGGAGAATTCATCGGTCGCATGGATTGCAAAGCCCATCGAAAAGAACGCCGCCTAGAAATCAAATCTCTATACCTGGAGATACAGATAGAAACACCAAACTTTGATGATGACATGGTGATTGGCGCCTTTGTCGAAGCCATCAAAACGTTTAGTCAATTCCAACAATGTGATTCTGTTACGCTGACGTCAGTTGAGCCTAAGCATTTTGCTCAGCCTCTACGTAACCTAT
The DNA here is from genome assembly GCF_002792415.1 of Marinomonas sp. BSi20584. Lineage (NCBI taxonomy): Bacteria > Pseudomonadati > Pseudomonadota > Gammaproteobacteria > Oceanospirillales > Oceanospirillaceae > Marinomonas > Marinomonas sp. BSi20584. The sequence goes on along the minus strand of NZ_KZ454883.1, from coordinate 31,898 downwards.
TCGTTCAAATGGATCTCAGTTGAGGACTTTACCGTTCGAAGTGATACCGAGGTCTGGAATTTTCGGATGTTGGCTTCAGTGTGAAGTACTCGATCGACAAAGCTTTCATAGGCTTGAATATCTGACACAGTGATGACCATCATAAAATCGTAGCTACCTGTGATCTGGTAGCAGTGTCTCACCTCAGGGGCTTTGCTAACGACGCGTTTAAAAGCGTCATACACATCTTTTCGGTCCCGCTCCATTTCAACCGACACCAGCAAAGTAAGCTTATTACCGCTCAACTCTGGGTTCACAATAGAAACATCACCCACAATGATGTTGTCATCTCTTAGTCGTTTTACTCTTTTGTGGCAGGCTGGTGGAGATAGTCCTATTTCTTCGGCAAGTTCCACGTTTGCGATACGATTATTGCGTTGCAAGATGGCTAGGATCTTTCGGTCTATTTTGTCTAATTCCATACATTTCTCAATATCGATATTTTTCAATTTGAAATTTCTTAATATTTTATATTTTAGAAATATTAGTGATTTTTATTAGATAAATTAAGCGACATATTTCTCTAGATGTACATAGAATCTGTTCCATTATTTATTGGAGCAATACGATGTATAAGAAAATGATTTTTTTGACCGAGCTTTTATTGAATGGGCTGTGGAAAGAAATTCTTAATGTCACATGGACGCTTTATAAGATCATGATTCCCATGATTATTATCATCAAGGTTGTTGAAGAGTTTGGCGGCATTGAGCTACTGAGCCAATGGTTGAGCCCTGTCATGTCGATGGTAGGCTTGCCTAGTGAAATGGGCTTGGTGTGGGCAACCACGCTCGTCACCAATATGTACGCTGGACTGGTGATATTTATGAGTATCGATGCGGATTTAACCGTCGCTCAAGTCTCGATTCTTGGCACTTTGATGTTGCTTGCTCACTCACTTCCTGTCGAAGTGGCCGTTGCTAAAAAAGCCGGAGTAGGTATTGTTGCGACATTGGTGATTCGTCTTGGTGGTGGTTTATTAATGGGGTGGATTTTGCATCAAATATACCAAGGCGGCGACCTACTAAATACGTCTGCAGAGGTAGTTTGGCGACATGCGCCAGTGAGTGATCCAAGTTATGTGGCTTGGGCAATCGATCAGCTTAAAAGTCTCGCGATGATCTTTGTGGTAATTGCTGCGCTAATGACGTTTTTACGATTGTTAAAATTACTTGGTATCGAAAAGTTGATGGGGATATTACTTAGGCCTGTTTTGTCTGTGCTTGGTATCAGCCGAGAAGCCACAAACTTGACGATTGTTGGTATCACGCTAGGCGTTTCCTTTGGTGGCGGTTTGCTTATTAATGAAGCAAAGCGAGGACATATTTCTCCGCGGGATATTTTTGTCGCCATCATGCTGCTCAATCTCCTTCATAGCTTGATTGAAGATACCCTGCTGATTCTATTGATTGGTGCGGACTTTATGACTATTTTCTGGGGACGGATTGTGTTTGCAGTGGTAGTGATTGGGGTTTTAGTCTTTGTTCTCAAGCGAATGGATGAAAGCACTTGTCGTAAATATTTTTATACGAAAATAAGTGATTAGAGTCTAAATCATGTACTAATTTTTGGCCAACATCGATTGCAACCATTCTTTAAAACGCATTGCAGTTTGGTTGGTTTGTACCCGCTTGGGTATAACCAAGTAGTAATGTAAACCAGTGATAGGTGTTGCCATTTTGTCCGTGCCTTGGGTTAACCAGCCATTTTTAATCGAGTTTTCGACAGCAAGCTGGCTGATGATGGCAATGCCTTGTCCAGAAAGTGCCGCCTGAGCGGTTAGATTTTCGTCATGGAAATAGCGAATATTTGGTTGAGTGTCTTCAACGATGCTTTTTATCGTTTCTTCTATCCCTAAGTTCGGTAACTTTGAGTTCTTCCATTGAGTGCAGAAGAATACGGCCTCAGACGTGTTTTTACTGTGTTTTTTCCAATAGTCTGGTGTCGCAAAGAAGCCAATTGACTCTTGAATTAAAGGTTGATGAATAAGTGCCTTGGTTTCAAGTTGTTTAGGCGGCTCCCCGTAACGAATCGCCATATCGACACGTCTATCATGTTCCATATCTATAAGAGATTCTTCTGCTCTTATTTGAATATCGATGTCAGGATGCTGTTGCTGAAAGCCCGCAAGGTTTGGGACTAACCACATTGCTGCAAACGAGCTGGTCGTGCTGATGGTTAATGTTCGAGGAGAGCCTTTTAATTGATTCACTGTCGAGAGTAAGTCCTGCAGAGATTGGTTGGCAGACGCTGCCAGTAATTCGCCTTCTTTCGTTAACGTCACCGCTCGTGTTTTTCGTTCAAATAATCTTATTTTTAAGCTGTCTTCAAGTGTTCTGATTTGATGAGAAATAGCCGTCGGCGTCACATTCAGTTCATTAGCGGCGTCTTTAAAGCTGTTTAATCGAGCAGCGGATTCAAAGGCTTTGATAGCATTTAAAGAGGGAAGTTGCTGAAACATAAAGGTACTCTATGGATGAGAATAACTACTTTATAGAAAAAATAAGACCATTTGTCACTAAAACGATTGCCGAACACACTATGCCTACTAACTATCAATGGAAGAGGCATAAAATATGAAAACCATTCTACATATCGACTCAAGCGTTCGTCATACTGATAACTCAACACAAAGCTATAATTCGATTTCAAAGTCATTTGGGCGTTGTTTTATAGACACATGGCTGAATAAAAATCATCAAGACGAGGTGGTTTATCGTGATCTCGGTCTTAATCCACCAACCTTCATTTGTCAGGGTTGGATTGCGGCGGCGTTCGCCCCAGAGCAAAAGAGAAGCACGGCGCAGAAATTAGCCTTGGCTGAGTCAGATACTTATTTTGATGAAGTGTCTAATGCCGATGTCATCGTGATTACCGCACCTATGTATAACTACGGCATGCCAGCGATATTAAAGGCGTGGTTTGATCAAATATTGAGAGTGAATAAAACCTTTACCTTTGACCTAGCGCGAGGGGATTTTCCGATTGAACCAATCTTGTCCGGAAAGACCTTAGTTTTATTAACTTCATCTGGAGAGTTTGGTTTTGGTGCTGGTGGTGTACGCGAACAGATGAATCATCTTGGTCCGCACATCAAAGAGTTGGCTAAGTACTTGGGCGTTGCTAAGTTTTTCGAAATCGGTTCGGAATATCAAGAGTTTGCTGATGATCGTCATGCCTTATCGGCCGAAAAAGCAAAGCAAGACATTGTCGCTTTAGTAAACCAATTGGGCTGATTTACTACTATAAAAAAACAGCATGGGAGCAGTTAAGCTCCTGTGCTGTTTTGTATTAAATATAAATACTCTCCATCAATTTTTCATATAATAGTAGTATCTATAAACTAAGAATGCTATTGGTTGAAATGGCTTTTGATTTTTATGATTTTATGAAAGACAAGAATGCATCAACGTGTATGTTGTGCTCTCTGGTATTGGTGACCGCAACGATTGATGTGCTTGTTTCTAAACCTTCTATTGGAATAAATACCACATCTTTAAAGTGATTTTTTGATATGGATTGCGCGACAAGAGTTACACCTAATCCTGCTGATACGAGTGATAAAGCGGTATGTATTTCAATGGCTTCATAAGACACTTCTGGCTTAGAGCCTTTTTTAGCTAAAGCGTCTAAGATTTTTTTACCGTAGCTGGTTACTGGATCTTTCGGGTAGATAATAAAAGGCTCCTTGTCGATATCTTCCGGCACTAATGATGTTTTTTCAGCTAGCGGGTGGTGAGCCGGTATCGCGACAACAAAAGGGTCTTCCATAATTAAGGTGTGTGTTTGGTGATCAGGTGGTGAAAATTCGCCAATAAATCGCGAAATACCAATGTGGATGCGCCTATCAACCAGAAGGTCTGGTTGATATTCAGATAACACTTCTAATAAATCTAAATGAACTCCTGGATAAGCTTCGCGAAAAGCTCTGATTGCCTGAGGCATGATGGTAAATAGCGTTGATCTCACCACGCCAATACTTAAGCAGCCGCTCTTGCCTGTCGCGATATCGTGTGTTTCTTCATCCAGTTTTGTCATCTGAGCTAACAGGTCTTTTGCCCTTGGATAAAAGTATTTTCCTAATGCGGTCAATTCCATAGGGCGAGTTGAGCGATCAAAAAGCTCTCCCCCTAAATGGTTTTCTAGCTGACTGATTTGCATGCTAATTGCTGTTGGAGCGATAAAAAGATGCTTCGCAGCTTGAGTGGCGCTGCCACAACTAACGACTTCACAAAAATATCTGAGCTGTTTTAAGTTCATTTTTTCTTATCTTAAGTTCAAAAAAGCATGTTTGTTTAAGTTTTTACTTTAGCTTAAATTGGAATTAAGTTCAAAGGAGAGCGGTATGACTAAACAAACAATAAAAAATGACGAGTTACTGAAACGTCTTAAAGAGCTTGGTACGGCAACTGTCTATGAGGCTCAAGGGGGAAAAGGCGCTCTTGATAGCGGGATGAAACCTCTGAGTAGCAGTATGACTTTAGCAGGTCCAGCTTTAACGTTAGATTGTAAACCTGCTGATAACCTGATGATTCATTATGCATTATTGCAAGCAAAGCCCGGCGATGTGTTGGTAATTGATGCAAAAGGTTTTTTAGAAGCCGGACCATGGGGGGATGTTCTTACCGAGCAGGCATTGGCAATCGGCTTGGCTGGTTTGGTTATCAACGGATCTGTTCGAGACGCAAAGACCATTATTGAAATGGGATTTCCTGTTTTTTGTAGAGGAATAAGCATTAAAGGTACTGGAAAAAACCAGCCTGGTGAGGTGAATGTTCCGATTTGTATTGGTGATGTTCAGATTTGCCCTGGAGATATTGTGATTGGAGACCAAGACGGTCTTGTCATTGTTAATCCTGATAAAGCGCAAAATGTATTAGAAATGGCTGAGTTGAGAGAATCAAAAGAAGCTGTTTTTAGAGAGCAGATAAGAGCGGGTAAAACCACGTTAGAGCTATTAGGTTTAGAGAATAAATTTTTATAACGATCCATATAAACTTTCCTAAAAAAATAATTAAAGGAATTTACAAATGAACATTACGCTTGATCTAGTTCAAACCATGGGTTTGGCTGTCGTCGTCCTTTTCTTAGGCCGTTATCTCAAAGGTAAAGTGCCTATATTTCAAAAATACTTTATTCCAGCTCCTGTCATTGGTGGTTTGTTTTACGCCATTTTGATGCTAATCGGCAAACAAACTGGCTTATATACAGTGACCCTTGATAAAGGGCTTACCAACTTCCTTTTAGTCCTATTCTTTACCTGTACTGGTTTTATGGCCAGTCTGCACGTGATCAAACGCAGCGGTCAACAAGGGGCAATTCTAGCTGTGGCGGCGGTTTCATTACTATTCTTACAAAATTTGCTTGGCATAGGTTTATCTAAACTATTGGGTATTCATGCACTGCTTGGGGTAAGTATGGGTTCTGTTGCTATGTCTGGTGGTATTGGTTCTGCTGCGGCATTTGGTCCATCATTTGAAGCATTAGGTGTTCAATCCGCTACTTTTACTGGAATTGCAGCTGCAACATTTGGTTTGGTTATGGGCAGTCTTGTTGGTGGTCCCGTAGCAAAACGTTTGATTGAAAGGTTTGATTTAAAAAGTAGCGCTAATAACAATGAAGTAGTAGATCTTAAAGATGATGATGCTCATAAACGTACGCCACTGGGTACCGTTTCTGTTGTGTTATTGACTATGGCTTTTGGTTCGGTTCTTGTCTTATTACTTAATAAAACCGGTATTACTTTCCCATATTATGTGGGTGGTGTTTTCGCTGCTGCAATTGTTAGAAACGTATGTGATTACAATGACTATAAGCTTAAGATGAGTCATATTGATCTGATTGGTAGTATCTCGCTTAGCTTATTTTTAGTGCTTGTTATTATGTCGCTAAAAATCTGGCAGCTGTTCGACCTTGCGATACCAATGCTTGTTGTTCTTGTGTCTCAGATGATAATGATGGTGTTATTTGCCTACTTCGTTACCTTCCGTTTGATGGGGAAAGATTACGAAGCTGCGGTTATGGCTGCGGGTCATTGTGGTGTTGGTTTAGGTCAAACGCCTAATGCCGTTGCAAACATGGCGACTGTTATTGATCGTTTTGGACCTGCGCCAAATGCTGCTGTTATGTTGCCTGTTATTACAGTGATCTTTATCAATATTTGTAACCCATTTATCATTACTTTGTTCATGAATTTGTTTAGCTAAAGGGCCAAATTCGTAATGGGTTAGTAAGCTAGTTAGGCTGATTACCTGTATCAAAAAACAGCATGAAAGTTTATCGCTTTCATGCTGTTTTTTTATTTCAGCTCCCTAAAATTTTAAATATGCTTAAGGCTAATACCTAAACCGCAAGTTTTCTCTCGTCAGTTGATCAATCGAAGTTTTGCCCATGAGTTTCATGTCGCGTTCGAGTTCGGCTTTCATTAATCCGAGTGCGCGCTCGACACCGGGTTGTCCAGCGGCTGCGAGTGGGTATAAGTACATGCGGCCGATGCCGACAGCTTTTGCGCCGAGTGACAAGGCTTTGAGTACGTGAGTTCCCCGTTGTACGCCGCTGTCAAAAATTACGTCTATTTCATCGCCCACTTCATCAACGATTTCCGCTAGTTGATCGAAAGAGCTGCGCGAGCCATCAAGTTGGCGACCGCCATGGTTGGAAATAATTACGCCAGTGCAGCCAATTTCTACCGCTTTTCGAGCGTCTTCTCGGCTCATGATGCCTTTTAAGCAGAACTCTCCATCCCAGAATTTTACCATTTCCGCCACGTCATCCCAGTTCATCGATGGGTCGAGCATGTTGGTAAAATAGTCGCCAATGGAGGTGGCGCCAGAACCCATGTCGATGTGTTCTTCAAGCTGCGGCAAACGAAACTTTTCGTGGGTCACGTAGTTAATACCCCACATGGGTTTGAGAACAAATTGCAGCATGCCTTTTACATTCAGTTTAAAGGGAATGGCGAAGCCCGTGCGAAGGTCTCGTTCTCGGTTGCCGCCAGTAATGGAATCAACCGTTAGCATCATCACTTGTACGCCAGAATCTTTGGCTCGTTGCATCATGGCGCGGTTCAGTTCGCGGTCTTTATGAAAGTAGAACTGGTAGACCTGAGGCGTAGTGGTTTGCTTGGCGATTTCTTCCATGCTCACCGTGCCAAGGGACGATACGCCAAACATGGTACCGTATTTTTCGGCGGCACCAGCGACGGCTCTTTCGCCATCGTGATGGAATAAGCGTTGTAAAGCAGTGGGCGAACAATAGATTGGTAGGGCGAGTTTTTGTCCCATCACGGTGACGGATAGATCCACGTCTTTTACGCCAGTCAGGACGCTGGGTACAAGGTCGCAGGTTTCAAACGCGGCGGTGTTGCGGCGGTAAGTCGTTTCGTCGTCAGCGCCGCCATCAATGTAATTAAAGATCGGACTTGGCAGGCGTTTTTTGGCTAGGGTGCGAAAGTCTTGGAAGTTGTGGCAGTCTTTGAGACGCATGGATTTTGCTCCTTTTATTTTGTTCATTAACTATAGTCTCAGTTCTATTTGTGATAAATACGACATAAACTAATAAACTCTTTCCTAAAACATCTTAATAAAAAAGGGGCACGACATTGAACGCAGCCGATTTAACACTTTTCGTGAACGTTGCCGATGCGGGTTCTTTTAATAAAGCGGCGCAGCAAGCGGGTCTATCGACACCAGCGCTGAGCAAACGCATTAGTAAACTTGAACAAGACCTTGGTGCGCAGCTAATTCATCGGACCACACGACGACTCAGCCTGACCGAAGCGGGGGAGAGCTTATACGTTCACGCCAAAAATATTGAAGGCCAAGTGAGCGATGCCATTGCCTCGGTGTCGGCGTTTAGCCAAGGGTTAACGGGCACGATAAAAATGTCTGTGCCGACGATTTCTGGGGAATTGTTATTGGCCGAAGCCGTAGCGGAGTTTTGTCAGAAATACCCCAATATCAACGTGGATATGCGTCTTGAAAATGATTTTGTCGATCTTGTCGGAGAAGGGCTGGATCTGGCGATTCGCACGGGCAAGTTGGAAGATTCAAGCCTAATTGCTAAGCCTTTGATTCAATCAAATTGGGTGGTTTGTTGCTCACCTAGTTATATTGAGCGTCATGGTGAAGTCACGAATTTAGAAGCGCTAAAAGATCATAATTGTTTGGCTTATACCTACCAAGCCCAAGGCTCATTTGATTGGCGGTTTACCAAGCAAGGTGTCGGCAAAAAAACAGTGGAAGAAAGCGTGCGCATCAGTGGCAGCTTTGCTACCAATAACGCCCAGGCGTTACGCAAAGCTGCCTTGGCAGGCTTTGGTATTGTTTATGTGCCGCGTTGTTGTGTGTATGAAGATCTGCAACAAGGCAAGCTCGTCGCCATCTTGCCTGATTACCAACCGCGACGACTTGGCGTTTACGCTATTTATCCATTTACTAAATACCTGCCGGAAAAACTGAGATTACTGATAGAGCACATCAAACAGGCTTATCAGGATAAGAAAGAGTATTTTTAAAAGGTCGTTTATATAAGGTGCTTTTCATTCAGCTGTTTTGTCCTTATTCTTAATTTTTTAATGGTTTTATGATGGGAGCGCTTATGTCTGGTCAAGGTTCAGGTGGCAATGTAATTGCTGCACTTTGTAATGTTTTTATTCCTGGATTAGGTCAACTTGTACAGGGGCGTATTTTTATGGCGCTGTTTTTTTTCGTTACAACATTCGTTAGTTATGCGTTAGGAGCCACTGTGATTTTGTTCTTTATGTGGTTGGTTGGTGCTGTCTTTCATCTTTGGTCTATCATTGATGCTGCGCGTTTTTCTCGATTTCGTTCGGTTTTATAATGTGGGTTTTGTGGCGGGAAAAATGTATTGTATAAAAGGGAGCCAAGTTGAAATAGGCTCCTTTTTATAGTTGTCGTACAGCTTTAGAATTGTTTTTTAAGTAGGCGGTCTAGCGAGAAATGAGCCCCGCCGAACGCTGCAATTAACAATGCACCAGCAGTCCAGAAGATAGAGGCCAGTTCTGCTTTTAGCTGTACAGAAGAAAGAAACGCACTGCCGCCATCTGCTAAGCGTTTTATACCATTTGGAGTAAAAAAATCACTACCGGCATTTATGGCATCGATGCCTGCTTGAGTTAATAAAGCATCGCCATAAGGATGAGCGAAATGGAACCATAATGTGATGGCTAACATGACAGCATTTGCCAGAGCGATTGGTCGAGTTAGTAAACCCACCGCAATGAACATACCGCCAAAAAATTGCATCCCCGCCAACATTGGTGACCAAAGCCAACCTGGATAGAAGCCTAAGTTTTCAACAAAGCCGACTTGAGCAAAGGGAGCTATGATCTTTGGCCAGCCCTCAACAACAAGCATTCCGCCGATAACAATACGGAACAGTACCCAGCCAAATGGTTGAGCAAACGCATTGTAGAAGCTGCTCATAAATGGCAAATAAAGGTTATTTTTTTCATTTTTAAAAACAGGTAATTTAGACATGCTATCCCTCTCGACTTTAGTGGTTTCCATAACGGCATCCATAAGTAAAAGAGTAGCATTAGCAATTTTATGACAGCTGATTTGGATCAATATATTGTTACTAAAAGAAGCGAGCAGACTAATATCGAAGTAGAGAACAGATAGCCAAAAGGCTATCTGTTTAACAAATGTTGATTGGCGCAGTTTTGCGATACATCCCCATTAAGTGCATTGATCAGGTTGTCCACAGCGCAAGTAATCATAGCAAGGCGTGTTTCTGCCGTTGCTGAGCCGATGTGCGGAAACAAGACTGCATTGTCGAGTTTACAAAGCGGTGAGTCACCAGGTAGTGGCTCGACTTCAAAGACGTCTAAACCCGCCGCGCGAATAGTGCCATTGTTTAAGGCGTCGACAAGAGCCGCTTCGTCAATCACTTTGCCACGGGAACCATTAATGAAAATGGCGCTTTTCTTCATCATGGCGAATTCTTTTGCACCAATCAAACGTTCGGTTTCCGCGGTTAGCGGCGTCATCACACAGACGAAGTCGGATGTTTTCAGCAGTTCTTCCATCTCCATATAGGTGGCATTTAAGTCTTGTTCGGCGTCTAGTTTGCGGCTTCGGTTGCTGTACTGAATCTTCATATCAAAACCAAAATGTCCGCGTTTGGCAATGGCATAACCAATGCGGCCCATGCCAATAATGCCAAGGGTTTTACCGTGCACATCGGTACCGTAAAGTGCTTCGCCTATGTTACTAGTCCAGCGACCTTCTCGCACCATGTTCGATAGTTCAACAGCGCGTCTAGCTGTGCACATTATTAGAGTAAACATGGTGTCGGCGGTAGTTTCGTTTAGTACGCCTGGTGTATGCATTAAGGGAATGCCACGTTCGGTGAGATAATTTAAATCATAAAGATCTGTGCCGACGGAAATTGTTGATGCGGCTTTTAGCTTGGGTGCAAGGCTCAATAGCTCTGAGCTCATTTTGGTGCTGGTGCCAATTAAGCCTTCCGCGTCAGCAAGAGCGGCGATAAAAGCAGCTTTGTTATCTTCATTGATGCCATTAAAGAAGATGACATTAAATTGATCATCGAGTCGCTGGCGCTCTGCTGCTGGAATGTCTCGGTATAAAATGACTTTTTTCTTCATTTTATGACTCCTGTTCTAACTGTCTTAGTATGGCTCTAGTTGGCAAGCCTTCGCTGTCGCCACGAACTTGCACAGTTAAAGAGCCTAGCAGATTGCCCCGGCGAGCGGCTTGTTCCATTGTTTTTCCTTCAAGCAACGCAGATATCACGCCAACGGCAAAGCTATCTCCCGCTCCAACTGTATCTACTACTTTTACTACAGGGAAGCCAGCGACTATGCCAGATTCACCATTACGGGTTTTAAAGTATGCGCCTTTGCTACCGAGTTTGACGATAACCGTTTTGACGCCACGCTGAAGATAAAAGTCGGCAATCACCTCTGGTTGATCACTATTGGCGAGGATTTTACCTTCTTCTATACCCGGTAAAACAATGTCGCTGGCAAAAGCAAATTCATTGATGGTTGCTACCATGGTTGCTTGATTAGGCCAAAGGGAAGGGCGTAAGTTGGTGTCAAAAGAGACGCTGCAGCCTTGTTTTTTGGCGAGTTCTAACGCGTGTTTTGCTGCGTCTCGCATTGGTACCGATACCGCTGCGGCGACACCAGTTAGATGCAAATGTGCGCCTGCTTTGAATAAAGTGTTGTCGATGTCTGTCGCGCTTAATGTTGACGCGGCAGAGTTACGACGGAAATACTCGACCTTAGGATCGCTGCCATCGGTTACATTGGACTTCAGCATAAAACCAGTAGCGTGGTTGGCGCTTTCAGAAATCCAATCAGTGCGAATGTTTTCTTTGCTTATTGCTTGGCAAATAAACTGCCCAAAGCTGTCTTTACCTACTTTACTAATATAGCTGGCTTCAAAACCTAAGCGTGCCATACCGATAGCGACATTGACTTCCGCCCCAGCTAAAGAACGATGGAATTCTTCAATGTCAGCGAGTTGCCCCGGTGTTTTCGCTACAAACATGGCCATTGCTTCACCAAGAGTAACAAAAGAGTGTGTTTGATTTGTTTCCATAATGGATGATTCCTTCTTGTTTTTAGCCTATATCAACAATATAAATGGCATGAATATAACGGCAACCAGTACTAGTATGATGACTGAAATATATGGCATAACCGCTTTGAATGACTTGTCTATGGACAGTTCGCCAATGGCACTTGCTATTAACAAACACAAACCATAAGGCGGTGTAATTAAGCCAATGGATAAAGTAATAATAACCACAATGCCGAGTTGAACTGGGTCGACTCCTAATGTAAGTGCGACAGGATAAATAACCGGTACAAACAGCACCATGGCTGGAATGGCATCCATAAAGGTGCCGATAAATAGGAAAAAGGCCACAATAATGAATAGGAACAAGTATTCATTATTACCTATTCCGCTGAAAAAGTTCGATACCATCGCATTGATTTGATAATAGCCAAGGAATTCCCCGAGAGCCGAAGCTGCCGCCAAAGCAAATAGTGATAAGCAGCTAAGCTTTAAGGTTTCGGTGAAAATCTTTGGCAAATCTTTGAGGCTGATGGATTTGTAGTAATACGCACTAACGAAGTAAGCATAAACTGCTGAGAACGCTGCAGCTTCTGTCGGCGTGAATACGCCAAAAACAATACCACCAATAATGATAAGAGGCGTGATCATCGCAGGAATGGCGTCTTTGCTTAGAGCGATAAATTCCGCACGACTGATTTTTTCCATCATCGGCAAGTTGTCACGTTTGGCAATAATGCTAATGACAAACATCATTCCAAGGCCGATAAGAATCCCTGGCACCATGCCGCCGATAAACAATTGCCCAACCGAGGTATTAGTCAGCCCACCATAAATTACCATGGTAATACTAGGTGGAATAATGCCACCAATGGTAGACGAGGCGGCTGTAACTCCAACCGACATTTCGCGACTGTAGCCTTTGTTGATCATGTTAGGTATGAGGATTTTTCCCACGCCAGCTGTATCGGCAGTAGACGATCCACTAACACCAGCAAACAACATGGAGACCAATACGTTTGCGTGACCAAGCCCGCCCGGTTTGCGACCGACTAAGGCGATAGAAAAGTTGATAAGTCGATGAGATATCTGGCCGCTGTTCATGATGTTAGCTGTTAACACAAAGAGTGGCACAGCGAGTAACACATAAGAGTTAAGGCCGTAGAACATCTTCATTGGGATCATGGTCGTTGGCGCGCCAGTCATGGTGCCAATACCCACTAAAGAAGCGATACCGATAGAGAAGGCAATGGGTATCCCAAGAATAATAAGACCAACAAATAATAAGGTGATTAACGCGAGTTCCATGAAGCCCCCTTGAAGCAAGACAATGTTTTCGCTTCGTTGTAGATGTTATCCACCAGATAAACACTGGAGCTAATAAAGGTGATTGGCATAATCAGCCACACATAGCCTTGTCGAAATTCAGGGATACTGATCCAGCGCGAGTTCCAAAATGCTTGAGTGATTTCAATACTGTATAGCGAGCAGAATAAACAGAAAATCAACATAATAAGATTCTGAATAATCACTAAAACCGAGCGTTTCTCGCCTTGGAAATAATGCGTGAGAACGTCAAAACCAAAGTGTTTGTTTTCTTTTACCATGACTGCTGTGCCAAGGAACATGGCCCAGATAAAAGAATTTACGGCGATTTCTTCCGTCCATAACACCGAAATACCTAGGTAGCGAGTAATTACTTGAATCAAGGTCGCGGCGAGGAAAATCACCAGTAGCAAAACGCCTAAACTGATTTGGAGTCGAGCAATAAAATTAGTCAGTATTTTCATACCATATATCCTTGAAGCTCCGAGGAGTCCTCGGAGCTAGGCTAGCAGAGAGCGTTATTTAGTCTGACGGATGGTTTCAAGAACCTCTGTCATGCCATTTTTCGCCGCCCACTGATCTTGGATAGAGCGTGCTTTTTCAATGAAAGGAGTGCGGTCTAACGTATTAACGATGGCACCATCATCAATGGCTTTTTGCTTGTAAGTAGACTCTTCACTATATAACGCTTGGCGTTCCGCTTGAGTCGCCTCTTTTACTGCTTGGTTGAAGGCCGTACGCTGTTCATCATTGAAGCTTTCCCATACTGAATTACGCACTAGCAATAGACGAGTGGTATAGTCATGACCGGTTTCAGAAATGTACTTACCGTTGGATGTTTTGTGGTGTTCCATTGGAATGAAGTAGGGATAAGCATTTTCGGCAGCATCAACCACATTGCTTGATAGTGCTTGGTAAAGTTCAGCCCAAGCAACAGAGGTTGGTACAGCGCCGATTTCTTTCCAGTATTGAGACACTACGCCGGACGTTTGAGTACGGATTTTCATGCCTTTTACGTCTGCAAAGGAATTAACCGGTTGCTTGCCATACCAGTGACGCACACCGGCGGTCCAATAAGCGGCGACACGGTACTTTTCACCAGACTTGGTATAGATGATGTCGGCAATATCCTTACCTACTTTGCCATCAACCACTTTTTCCCAATGGCTGTAATCGTTAAACAAGTACAACAAAGAGAACAGGTCCACTTCTTCAATACCTGATGATGTCATAAAGCCAGGTGAAACCAGAACCATGTCCGCGCCGCCAAGTACCAGTTTTTCAACCAATTCATTTTCATTGGTACCAATGGTTCCTGCGTGTACTTCTACATTGAAAAGACCTGATTTATCAGCGACTTCTTTCAGTTTCAGCATGCCAGTTTGGTATGGACTAGAGAGGTTGGTTTGATTGTGGGCAGCAACGATTTTAATCGTGTCAGATTTGGCTGAGTCATCACTGCATCCAGCGAGAGAAATGGCAGCAGCAGCGGTTAGCAGAGTAAATAGTTTTTTCATGGTAACTCCATTATGGATCGATTTTTATGATTATGATGATCACACTTTAGGCAAAAGACGATATCATGGAATCGATTCCATGAATAGAGTTTGTCAATCGCTTTTAAAAAATTATATGGTTGTTTTTTAGTCAAATTGTTTTTATCTAAATACTTTTTTGTAAAGGCACTAGGTGGAATGACGAATAACGAGTTCGGCTTTTAGTTTTATGTGTTGTGCGGGGTTGTTGTTACCTTGGACTCTAGCAAGCAAACGCTCACAAGCGGTTTGGCCTATGAGTTGGGTTGGTTGGCGCATAACGGTAATGCCGCCTTCGAACAGTTGCGCCCATTCAGGATCGTCGATGCTGATTAAGCCTATTTGTGTACCGATGCGCATGTCTAGTTGTTTTAAGGCTTTCGCGGTACTCATCATGGCGACACCATTTGTGGTAAAGATGGCTTTTTTACGGTGTGGGTTTGTATCTATGAAAGCTCGAATTGCTTTGGAAAGCTGGCTGACTGTCATGTTTTCGATTTCAATGATGTCACAAGACATATTTTCATGTTCTTGGGTAAAGATTTTTATTGCATCAACTCTAGCTTGGCGAGGGTCAATTTCAAGAGATTTGGTAATGACGAGAATGGCTTCATAGGCCTTGGTTTGCAAATGTTGGCAAGCCTCTTTTGCGGCGGCTTCATTATCCAAGCCAACGGTATCGAAGCCAAGTGAGGTATTGATTCTGTCCACCAGAACAATAGGGCAAGATATTTGTGCCAAACTGCTAATTTGTTTCTGCGCCATGCCCGATGTGTTCACTATTATTCCATCGACTCGGTGCGCTTCTAGCAATGCTAAATAGCGATCTTGCAGCTCTTTTTCATTGTCTGTGTTACAGACCATCAACATATAACCTTCGCGACGACAAATATGCTCCACACCTTGCAAAACGTCGATGGAATATGGGTTGGTGACATCGGCGAGCATGAGTCCAATCAGTTTTGAGTGGCCTGCTCGCAGCATGCGAGCCGAATGGTTAGGACGAAAATCCAGATGAGCAATGGCTTGCGCGATTTTTTCTCGCAGCTCTTCTGATAATTTGTCTTGTTCCCCATTAAGGTAACGTGAAACACTGGTCTTACCCACTTTAGCGTATTTCGCAACGTCTGAAATAGTGGTGAAGTTTTTGTTGTTTTTCTTCAGCAATGTGTTGTCTCAATGGTTAGATTGGCGGAAATTACATCCCATATGAGCAAGTATACAGGTCGGCGTTTTTCCGTACTGTAAACTATGATCCTAGCAAGGCGCAATTGTGCTGAGCTGATTCGATGCTCGATTTTTATCTCTTTTTCATTTTTTACATTTACAGGCTTATCTCTTTTGATAGCAGGAGTTTTATGAAAATTTTCAGCTGCCAGCAATGTGGACAGACAGTGTTATTTGAGAACACTCACTGCGAGCAATGTTCTTCATCATTGGGCTTTTTGCCAGATCAATTGGTAATTAGTGCGTTAAAGTCGATTGATAATGCTTGGTACGCCATGGCCGATAAGTCCATCCCAGCAAAGCGCTGGTATTACTGTGAAAACCATCAACATCAAGTGTGTAACTGGATGGTGGAAGAGGGCGGCAGCACTTTTTGTATGGCATGTGAATTGAATCGTCATATCCCGAATTTAGAAAAAATAGAAGAGCGTCAAGCATGGCAACAACTGGAGTTTGCTAAGCATCGCTTGGTGTATTCTTTGTTGCGTCTTGGTTTGCCTTTGATAAGTAAAAAAACAGAACCTGAAGACGGTTTGTCTTTTGATTTTATTTCCGAAAATAACGTGGTGCCAGAAGATGTGAGCGCCATGACAGGCCATGCTTCTGGGCAGGTGACTATTAACGCTGCTGAGGGCAATTCGGTTGATCGTGAGCAAATGCGCGAGGACATGAAAGAATCGTATCGAACTGTCATTGGTCATTTTCGCCATGAAATTGGCCATTATTATTGGGATCAGTTAGTTTTTGATGATGAACAGGTTTTAGCCGATTTTAGAGCGCTTTTTGGTGATGATCGTGCCAGTTACGCCGATGCATTAGAGGCTCATTACAAAGCGCCAAACCCAGATTGGCAGCAGTCTTTCGTAAGCGTATATGCTTCTTCACATGCTTGGGAAGACTGGGCAGAAACATGGGCGCATTACCTGCATATTGTCGATACTTTAGAGATGGCCAGCGATCTTGGTTTGAGTCTTCAACCTGTTGGTTCGAATCGACAAAACCTTGCAGTGATGGTGAATATCGATCCTTATCGACACGATAATTTCGACGAGATTCTCGCACAATATGTGCCGTTGACTTTTGCAGTAAACAACCTGAATCGTGGTATGGGGCAACCGGATTTATATCCTTTTGTCTTGGTTCCCGCAGTGCGGAATAAGCTGGCTTTTATTCATCGTTTATTGATGGCTTACCAAGCCGAATAGCTGGTAATTAAAGCCAAACCGTCTGATATGCGGCTGTTGGATTGCCAATGGCTGCGTATTTTAACGACTTATTCATAGCGACAAATAAGGCGATCCGTTATCATGCTCGGAAATTGGAATGTGTTACGTCACTTCCAGTCATTCAATTCTCTAGGATCCCAATGAAAAAGACATTTAAGCTATCTCATCCAACAATCAAGTACCCACGCTTAGTTGAAGCGACGAAAAACGAAGTCAAAAAATATCTAAAAAGAGAGCGCAATAAAAAATTGCCTGAATACGCTGACTTTTGGGGATTTGATTGTCGCTTTGGTCAAACAGAAGCGTTGGCTGAAGAGATTCATGTCGCTCAAATCAATGAAAAAATCAGCTTTGCCGAAAGCCAAGAGTGGACTGAGTTCTATCTTGAAATTCTAGCTGCGCCAGCACAGCGTACAAAACGTGACGCTGCTGATGAGCAAGAAGAAGATGAAGATCTAGAAAACGCAGAGAGCGACGAAGATCGATAAGCAATGCTATTTGATCACAAATATGAAACGCCAGATCATTTTTTGATCTGGCGTTTTTGTTTTTAATTCACTTCTTTGTTTATCCTTCTATCAATTGTTCAACTAAGTAAAAATATTAACCTTCCTCAAAGCCTTGTTTCCTTTTTCCTGACTCTTTAATCACTTGTTCGCGAGTCGGGCGGCCTTATCATTAAGAGATCGCGGGCCCCTTTTTTCATTTGCCTGCTGACTTTTTTAGAGACCTTTGTGCAAAGGTAATGTTTAGGTTGGAGACAAAGCGATGAGTAGTGACGCAAATGGTTTAATTGATAGTTTGTTCGAGCGGATCAAAACAGCAGAGAACAATACAGGTGAACGTGATAAAGAGGCGGAAAGCCAGATTAATAAACATTTGGTGGCAAACCCTGCTGCGCCTTATTACATGGCGCAAACTATTATCATGCAAGAAGCTGCATTAAAGCAGTTAAATACTTGTGTTGAAGAGCTAGAGCGTAAGGCGTCGGCAAAGCCTAGTTCTGGTTGGGGCGGAGGCAGTGGCTCACAACAAGGCTTTGGGCAATCAAATAGCCAGCAATCAAACTCTCAGCAGTCAAACAATCAAGCCTATAGTCAGCCGCAAGGCGCGGGTCGTGGTAGTAGCTTTTTAGGCGGCGCTTTGCAAACTGCTGCAGGTGTGGCTGGTGGTATGGTTGTTGGGAATATGTTGATGAACATGTTTAGCCATCACTCCGAAGCAGAAATGGCTAATGTTATTAATGAAACACCTGCGGCCTCTGATCTTGGACAAGAGCCAGATCTTGGACCTGCATCAGATTCTGGGCAGGAGAGTTTTGCTGATAGCGGTGGTGGTTTTGGTCAGGCAGGATTTGATCAATCAGGTGATAGTCTAGACCCCAACAGAGGCTTTGGTCAGGCGGGTTTTGACCAAGCCAATATGGATCAAAGTGACATCGATTCTGGCGGTGTTGATCAGGGAGGGTTTGACGACATGGGCGGCTTTGACGATTTTGGTAGTGATGACTTTATTTAGTCATAAGCTCTGATAAGTAAAGAGACCAGATTAATTTCGAATCTGGTCTCTTAGTGAGGGTCTTATGCTTTATGTCACTTCAACAAAACTCATAAAGCCTGTTTTTAGGTGTTCGATAATATGACAGTGATACATCCAGCGCCCTGGGTTATCGGCAACTAGTGCAGCAAACACGGTTTCGTTTTGACCAAGTAAAACCGTATCCGTATGAAATGGCGTGATGTCTTTTTTATTCGATTTTAAAACCGTGAAAGTATGACCATGTATGTGAATTGGATGGTGATACTGGGTTAAATTCGACAGCTCAAAAATGTAGGTTTTTCCGCGCTCTAATATGGCAAGAGGATCAGGAATGTGGCCTTTTGACATGCCTTCCCATGAGCGACGGTTCATCGTCCAAAAGTTGTAGCTTACCTTGCCATCTTTCTCAATCGGCGTAATGTTCGCGTTCCACTCGAAAGCAAATTTAATGGTTTCTGCGTTATCTAAATCTGGTGCGGGAATTGGGTTGAGCGGCAGCTTGGGTAAGCTGCGGTCTTTAAGCTGGCTCGCCACGGCTTTGATGGTCACCATGGGTTTACCCTTGTGCTTAAAGGTGACGGTTTCTCCCACCTTGCTAGGCGCGATCACACCAAGATCAAGGCGCATTCCCGGTGCGGCCATGTGATTGGTTAACGCAATAGGTTTAGTAATCGGATTGCCATCAATGGCAATGATTTGCGCATCTGGATCGGTTGAGTTTATTTGGTACATAACGGTGTTATCTACGTTCAAGAAACGTACTCGGATCGCGCCGCCGGCAGGCACGTCATAGGTTGGATGGATCTGACCATTGATCGTCATTACTCGACCGGGTGTTCCCATACGAAAAGCATTTTGCGGTGTCGTCAACGCGGTAAAAGAGCCATCGTCTTTGATGTGCCAGTTTTTCATGCAAAGCACCAGGTCTTTATCAAAGTCTGGCTTCTCCGCTTCATCAACAATTAGTGCGCCAACCAAGCCTTTGCCAAGCTGTTCTACACTGTTCATGTGTGGGTGATACCAAAAAGAACCGGCATCTGGTGGCGTAAACTCATAGTCGAATGTTTCGCCGGGCATAATTGGTGGTTGGCTTAAAAACGGCACGCCATCCATTGCAATCGGGATTCTCATGCCGTGCCAATGAATCGTGGTGGGTTCGTTTAATTTGTTGATCACACGAATACGAACGGGCTGATGTTGTTTGGCACGAATCACAGGCGCAGGATAACCGCCATTAAAGCAAAGCGCAGGCGTACTGCCGCCAGAAACAATGTTTACATCGGCTGGCGCGACGATCAATTCATAGTCGAAACCAGCAGACGGTGTAGCAGCAAGAATGACTCTAGGTAGTGTACTTGTCATGGCCACTAAGAGGCTGGATTTTATAAAATTACGTCTGTTCAAAACAGTTTTTCCTATGAATTGTTGATGATTATTCGCAATGGTTATTTTGCTGAATCATCTGAGTGAAAGCGTCTAAAGCCGGAAAATGGCCACCATCATTGCGCCAAATAAAGCGGTTTTCAATAGTTTCTAATTCTGCAAACTCATATCCAACTAATCCCATGCCCGATTGATATTGTTCGTAAATGCCTTTTGGAACGAGCGATATGCCGCTTCCAGCACTGACGCAGCCAATAATGGTGCCGTAACTGGCGATACTGGTGATGGGCGTTTTTACCTTGTTTTTCCTTAGCCAAGTTGCTAGTGCAGCTCGATATGGGCAGGCTTCCGGCCACATAAAAATGGCTTTTCCTTCAATATCATTCGCGGATTTGATGGGGTCAGCAGAGGCGGAGGAAATGAGCACCAGATCTTCATTGAAGAAAGTAGTGCTGTCTAAAAAAGGTCGGTCAATATCAACGGCGACAATGGCGCCATCTAATCTGTGATACTGTATGTCGTCTACAAGTTGTGACCAAGTCCCCGTTTTAAATTGCAGCTCAACGTTTGGGTATTGCGCGTGAAACTTTGTCAGCATCGGTGGTAAACGACTGGTTGCTGAGGATTCAATTGCGCCAATGCGCAGTGGGCCAGATGGTTCAGACGTTGGATCAACGGCGCGTTTGGCTTCTTCTGTTAATGCTAAAATCTTCTCGGCATAAGTTAGAAACACTTCTCCAGCTGGCGTAATGCGCAGTCCGCGTCCTTCTCGGTAAAACAGCGACACTTTTAACTCAGCTTCAAGCGCCTTAATTCTCGCTGTCACATTAGAGGGAACACAGTGCAATGCTGTGGATGCTTGTACCACGCTACCAAGATTAGCGACCGTTTTGAACATTCGGATTTGAGCTAGTTCCATCATTCATTCCAAGTGAATACTGGATGCAGTATTCGTTAATTGTTGTATTGCGCCTTTCTCTTAATACTAACTCCTTCTTAAACGGCGAGTGAATTTAAAAAGGGTGATATATGCAAAAGGTGAATAGAAAGACGGAGGCCAAGCTGGTTATTGCTACGATGTTTGTTGTGGTGTGTTGGGCGTATTCGCCAATCGGTATTCATCTTGGTCTTGCATCATATTCGCCCGGTCAGTTAGCCCTATTACGCTTTATTATTGCCTCGATTTTTATGGGAATAGTGGCGATTTATCAGGGTGTGCAAGTGCCCAAAGTGAAGGATATTCCCTTGTTGTTTGTGCTTGGCTTTTTTGCTGTGGCCTTGCATCACATTGCGTTAAATTTTGGACAGCGTGGTGTGAGTGCGGGTGCTGCGAGTGTGTTAGCGCAATCAACGCCGATTTTTACCGTGATTATTTCGCGCTGTGTTTTAAAGGAGCGAATTAATTTATGGCGTTGGTGCTGTGTATTCTGCGGCATGATAGGCGCGCTGATCGTAGTGATCGGTGATAAAGGCATCGGCAATATCAGCCTTAATGGTTTATTGATTCTTGTGGCGGCTTGCTCTTGGAGTGTGTATTTCATTCTGCAAAAACGTTATTCGCAGAGTTACAGTACCTTAACCATGGTGTGTTATACGGTATGGACTGGCACAGTGGTTTTGTTGGTATTTTCTCCCGGCTTATTGGATTCGATGCAGGCTTCCAATTTTCAGGTGAATTTTGCTGTGGTGATTTTAGGCATCTTCCCGAGCGCATTGGCGTACGTGGCCTGGGCTTATGTTTTGTCGCACACGGAAGTCAGCAAAATATCCATTGTGCTGTATTTGATTCCGCCTACTGCTATGGTAATGGCGTCGTTTGTTTTGGGTGAGTTGCCTTCTGTTTTGGTTGTGCTAGGTGGAAGTATTGTGATTTTGAGCGTATTGGCAATGAGCCTAGAAAAAGTGTGTCGCCATAACGTCTTTGTTAAAAGTGGGCATGGCAAAACACGTTAGTGGCTATTTATAATAATGTGCCTAGTTATTTATAACCCTGCGCCTGCAAGGTAAACAAATGTGCGTATTGGCCTTGTTGAGCTAATAGTGAATCGTGGGTGCCGCGCTCTTTGATTTGCCCATGCTCCATGACGATAATCTCGTGAGCAAGACGCACAGTGGAAAATCGGTGAGAAATCAGAATTGCCATTTTGTCTTTGGTGTGTTCTTGGAAATGCTGGAAGATATTGGCTTCGGCCTGAGCATCCATCGCGGCTGTCGGTTCATCTAATACCAAGATATCCGCGTCTTCGCGCATAAAGGCGCGCGCCAAGGCGATTTTTTGCCATTGCCCACCAGACAATTCTTGTCCACCGCGGAACCAGCGGCCCAGTTGGGTTTGGTAGCCGTTTTCAAGTTGATCAATAAAGTCGGTGGCCTTGCCAAGTTCGGCGGCTTTTTTCCATCCGGTTTGATCGTTAAATCTGTCGTTATCACCTGCGCCAATGTTTTCACCCACAATAAATTGATAACGCACAAAGTCTTGGAATATAACGCCAACACGCTTTAGCAGCGCGCTTTCTTCCCATTCCAGTAAGTCTAAGCCGTCTAGCAAGATTCGTCCTTGAGTTGGGTTATAAAGACGAGTCAGCAGTTTAATGAGAGTGGTTTTGCCTGAGCCATTTTCACCGACAATCGCTAGGCTGTGGCCAGGGCGAATGTGTAGATTGATGTTGGCAAGTGCGGGACATTCGCTGCCTGGATATTGGAAAGAGACATTTTCAAAACGAATGCCATCGTTTGGAGTTGGCCCTACTAACAAACCGGATGTTGAAAGCGGCGTTTCTTGTTCTAGATACTCGTAGAGGTTGGATAAATACAAATTGTCTTCGTACATGCCACTAATAGAAGTGAGTGAAGCAGAAACTGAACTTTGGCCTTGTTTGAATAACAGCAAATACATGGTCATTTGCCCCAAAGTAATCGCGCCAATAATGGTATCGCTGACGATCCAACCATAGGCACCATAAAACACCAAAGTACTTATCACGCCAAGGGCGAAGCCCCAGCTTTCGCGACGCAAAATCAGTCGCTTACTTTCTTTGAATAGTTTGATGAATATTTCTGTGTAACGCTGTAAAAAACGATCACCCAATTGATATAGGCGAACTTCTTTTATGTTGTCTTCACGAGCCAATAAGGTTTCTAAATAGTTTTGCTGACGCACTTCTGGCGAGCGCCAACGAAACATCAAAAAGGCATCGCCAGAAAATTTGGCTTCAGCGATAAAGGAAGGTAAAGCACCGCACACCAATAACGCCAACGCCCACGGTGAAAAATGCCACAGCAAGACCGCAAAGCTGGATAACGAGATAGCATTTTGCAGTAGTGCAAAGGTTTTATTCACCAGAGCAAGCGGGCGGCTAGATGCTTCGCGGCGAGCGCGAACTAATTTGTCGTAAAATTCAGAATCTTCGAAATGGGACAGGGTTAAGCTTTGGGCTTTTTCTAATATTAGCAGGTTGACTTTTTGCCCTAATAAACCTTGCAAAATAGCTTGCTGCGCTGTCAAAGCACGTTGCGCGGCGGCAATCACCAACACCAACATTCCCTCTAACACAACATAGTTGAGTGCCGTTTGATAATGCAGAACTTGATCCTGCTTGTAGCTTTCCATTGCTGCTAGTACGGCATCGACTATCAATTGTCCAACATATGCCATTGCCGCAGGCAGTACGCCAGCAATCAGTGTTGCCATTGCCAAACCGATAGTTAACGCAGGTGAGGTTTTCCAAACCAAATCAATTGCGCGACGGCTATAACGAAAGACGCCAAACATATTTTTATCGACAGTATTATTAGGCGAAGCAGCAGGTTTCATTAAAGGTCCTAGAAGTCAGGAAATGAGCGCAGAGGAGTGAATAGTATAAGTCATTAAGCCGAAGTTTTATCCATTAAAAAAAACGCCCCTTAGTGCTTGATAAGATGATTTCTCGCGTTTTCATCGTTTGGCTATAGTGAAAGCTAATGGAATTTATACTGGCTGTTTAGCCATAGAATGTGAGAGATGTGTAATGAGCAATAAAATGGCGAAGCCTGCCCTTGATCAAGCTGGAAGTGGAACTCGTTCGGTATGGAGTGGTGAGCAAATAACGCATCCTTACCGTGCCACACAAACGCCGATCGTCGCCAGTGCTGCGTATGGCTACCAAGATATCGACGAATGGTACGACGTTGCTTTGGGGGCCGCTCCCGGTTTTATTTATAGCCGTATGAGCAATCCTACGGTGGAAATCTTAGAAGCAAAGATCTGTGGCCTAGAAAATGCCGAGTCAGCGGTTGCATTCAGCACGGGCATGGCGGCGATCAGCAGTGTGCTATATACCTTTTTGTCGAATGGCTGCCGAGTGGTATCGACGAAAGACAGTTATGGCGGCACCAATAAAGTCTTTGAAGAATTTTTACCACGCATGGGCGTGAGCGTTACGCTTTGCGAAACTCATAGTCACGAGCAAATCGAAGAGGAAATCGCCAAAGGTTGCGATGTTTTGTATTTGGAAACACCGACTAACCCGACATTGAAAATTGTCGATGTGAAACGTCTTGTGGCGGCGGCTAAAAAAGTCGGCGCCTTGGTGATTGCGGATAACACTTTTGCGACACCACTGAACCAAAGTCCTTTGGCATTGGGTGTCGACATTGTTGTTCACAGTGCGACCAAGTTCTTGAGCGGTCACGCCGATGCTATGGGCGGTTTGGTATGTGGCAGTGAAGAGTTAATGGCAAAGGTTCGTCATTATCGAGAAATTAATGGCGCGTCGTTGGATCCATTTTCGGCGTATTTGATTATTCGTGGTATGAAAACCTTGGCACTACGAATTCGTCAGCAACAAAGCAGCGCACTGGCGATTGCGGAATATTTATTGACTGAAACTTTGGTTGAAGCGGTAAATTATCCAGGTCTGCCAAGTCATCCGAATCATGCTATTGCCTGTGAGCAAATGCGAGGTTTTGGAGCAATTGTGAGTTTTGTTCTGGTTGGTGGTATGGATACGGTGAAGATCTTATTGCCGCAATTACAATACGCTCATTGTGCTGGTAACTTGGGCGCGGTAGAAACCATTTACGGGCCAGCCAGAACCACAAGCCATGTTGAAAATACTTTAGAAGAGCGTTTAGCGCTGGGCATTTCTGAAGGTTTAGTGCGGATATCTGTGGGGATCGAAGACACTGAAGATTTAATCGCTGATTTACAGCAGGCGTTTGAACGAGTCAGGGCGCTTTCTCGCTCAGAAACTGACTTGGCTTAATTCTGAGCAAAATGAAAAATACAGTGGAATGCATTAGCGTTTCAATAGGGACTGTTTGTCGCAACTCCTGTATTATGCGCCGCTAGAAAATGGCGTTCGAGTAATGCATTTAAAACAGATTAGGGTTTGTTTTTTCAAAAATTGGGGACATAAAAGAATGAAAAAAATATTTATTAGTGCATTGGCTCTATGTAGCGCAACGTTGGCATCAGCTTCAGATAATGACCTGTGGGAAAAGTCTACGTTAAACCAAGTACTTAACCGTGGTGAGCTTCGCGTTTGTGCTGAAGCTGGTTATATGCCTTTTGATATGCGCGATAAAAAAGGTGACATTGTTGGTTTCGACGTAGATATTGCGAAAACTATGGCAAAAGCAATGGGCGTAAAATTAGATATTCGTAACACGGCATGGGATGGCATCATTCCAGCGTTGTTGACTGACAAGTGCGACATTATTATCTCTGGTATGACGATTACACCTGAGCGTAACTTGAAAGTGAACTTTACCGATCCCTACATTGTTGTAGGTCAGACGATTCTTTTAAGTCCTAAGCTAAAAGGTAAAGTTACCAACTACCGTGATTTAAACGATGCTAAATACACCATAGCGACTAAATTGGGTGCGACATCCGATTACGCCGTAAAAAGATACATGAGCAACGCTAAGTTGAATCTGTTTGAAACAGAATCAGAAGGTGTGCTTGAAGTGGTAAATGGCAATGCTGATGCTTTTGTTTATGACTTGCCTTACAACGCTATTTATTCTGCTCAGAATGAAGGCAAAGTACTGCATTTAGACGAGTCTTTCACCTATGAGCCACTTGGTTTTGCGATTCGTAAAGGTGACCCAGACTTCATGAATTTCTTGAATAATTACCTTGCGCAAATCAAAGGCGATGGTACCTATGACAAGATCTATCAAAAATGGTTTGCTAGTAGCTCTTGGATCAGCAACGTTCAGTAATATGGTTATCAACAAAAAGTGGCGCAGTGTAGCGCCACTTTTTGTTGACTCTTCTTTGAGTTAAAAAACACGACGGGGAACTTCTCATCGATGGAAAAACAACCTCATCTACTTTTGTGGAAAGCGGTCTTTGTTCTAATCATGATAGGACTTGGCTTTGGCATTTATGCTGGTAGCAAAAGTATTGACTACACTTGGCGCTGGGAACGTATTCCGCAGTACATCATTAACACCGAAGCCACGACGGTTCGATCTCCCTTTGATGGCACAGCCACAATGGAGAAAGGTAATAAGCTGGTGGTGACTTCCGATTATGGTGACGATCCGTTAGTAATTAAAAAGTTTGATAACTTGCTGGTTAATAATGGCGATTTAGTGTTTGAAGGTGATCCTCTTGTCGAAGTAGAAAACTGGAATATTGGCCCGCTGACTTGGGGGCTAGTGATGACATTACAATTGTCTGTGGTGTCGTTAGTTTTTGCTGTGGTTATCGGGTTGTTTGCTGGTTTGGCTCGTATATCGACTAATCCTGCATTGCGTTATTTATCTGTTACTTATATTGAACTTATTCGTGGTACGCCATTATTAGTACAGATTTTTATCTTCTACTTTTTTATTGGCACTGTGTTGGATTTAGATCGTTTTACTGCAGGTGTGGCAGCCTTGTCTGTGTTTACTGGTGCCTATATCGCAGAAATCGTGCGTTCTGGTATTCAGTCAATTAGCCCAGGGCAAATGGAAGCCGCACGCAGCTTAGGCATGAATTATGTTCAAGCCATGGTTAATGTGATTTTGCCACAGGCGTTTAAGCGTACTCTACCGCCAATGGCTGGACAGTTTATTAACCTGATTAAAGACTCGTCTTTGGTATCGGTAATTTCCATTACTGATTTAACCAAGGCTGGCCGAGAAGTGGTGAGTTCTACTTTTGCGCCATTTGAAGTATGGTTTGCCGTTGCGCTTATGTACTTAGTGTTAACTGGCGCCTTGTCTTGGGCCATTCAGCGTCTTGAAAAGAGGTTATCTGCCAGTGACTAATATGACCGATAAGAGCATCATTCAAGCTCGTAATATTGAAAAGATTTACCCGAATGGCTGTCATGCCTTAAAAAACGTTTCTCTCGATATTAATCGTGGTGAAGTCGTAGTGATTATTGGGCCAAGTGGCTCAGGTAAGTCGACGTTTTTACGTACTTTGAATCAGTTGGAAACCATTTCTGATGGCACGATTCACATTGATGAAGTTAGCCTGACAGACAGGAAAACCAACATCAATAAAGTGCGCGAAGAAGTGGGCATGGTGTTCCAGTCCTTTAATCTTTTTCCACACAAAACGGCGCTTGGTAACGTGGCTTTATCTCCGATTAAGGTGAAGAAAAAGCCTCGTGCTGTAGCGGAACAAGAAGGCCGTGAGCTACTCAAAAAAGTAGGTCTAGCTGAACGCATGAATAACTATCCATCGCATTTGTCTGGTGGTCAGCAGCAGCGTGTGGCAATAGCAAGAGCGTTGGCCATGCACCCTAAAATTATGTTGTTTGACGAGCCAACCAGTGCCCTTGATCCAGAAATGGTTGGGGAAGTGCTGGACGTTATGAAAAGCCTCGCCAGCGATGGCATGACCATGGTCGTGGTGACGCATGAAATGGGCTTTGCTCGTGAAGTAGCGGATCGCGTAGTGTTCATGGAAGAGGGCGAGTTAGTATTTGAAGAAAGCCCTGAGCGCTTCTTTAGTTCTGACAATCCGCGTCTACAGCGTTTCCTTGGTCAGGTTCTTTAGTTTTGATGACAAATCTTGGCCACAATTGTTGGTCAAGTTCTCTAGTTTTGATGACAAATCTTAGCCACAATTGTTGGTCAAGATTCTCTCCTTTATTGGATATTCATCATGAATAAGAAATCCCTTCCTCCGTTAAATTGGCTGCATACTTTTGAAGTATCAGCTCGATGTCTTAATTTCACTCATGCAGCGGAAGAGTTGTGCTTAACTCAAGGTGCCGTTAGCCAGCAGATTCGTTTGCTGGAAAGCCATTTGGGCGTGTCGTTATTTAAACGTCTACCGCGTGGTTTGAGTTTAACGGAAGAAGGGCGTTCTTACTTTCCCGTGGTAAAAGACGCCATTTCTCGTTTAGCTGTTGGCACGAACGAGATCTTTACCCAACATGATAAACAAACCATCAAAATTTGCGGTAGCTTGTCGTTCTTTTCTCACTGGTTAGCGCCCAAACTGGCTGATTTTAGTGAAACTTATCCTCAGTATGATATTCGCTATGTGAGCAATATTTGGGTACAAGCATTAGATGATGAAGACGATATGGAAATTCGCTGGGGACATGGCGAATGGACAGGATTGATCTCGCAGCGACTGACTTGGGACCGCTTGGTACCTGTTTGCTCACCTGA
The DNA here is from genome assembly GCF_002792415.1 of Marinomonas sp. BSi20584. Classification (NCBI taxonomy): domain Bacteria; kingdom Pseudomonadati; phylum Pseudomonadota; class Gammaproteobacteria; order Oceanospirillales; family Oceanospirillaceae; genus Marinomonas; species Marinomonas sp. BSi20584. The sequence goes on along the minus strand of NZ_KZ454883.1, from coordinate 3,446 downwards.
ATTGATGGCGCGATCACCTTTGCTGGAGCCAGCGGATTTAGCGAATCATTCGCTTCTGCATGTTATTGGTTACGAAGAAGGGTGGGGTTATTGGCTGAATATAATGGGCGTGGATAGCGTCGACTCGTCAGTAGGTATGCAATTCGATACGCTTGTCTCGACATTGCGCATGGCAGAACTTGGGCAAGGTTTGGCCTTGGCGCGTTCTTCTATGGTTGAAGACATGTTGAATGAGGGAAAACTAGTCGCGCCGTTTGGACAAGGCATTGAAGCCAGTGAATCGTTTTATTTAGTGCGACGATCTGGTGCTGAATTACATGGTGCTGCGGCTGTGTTTTTCGATTGGTTGGTCCGACAAGCTCATCTTGCCAAAAAATAGGTGATCTGTTGATTGAAGCCTTTCGTATAAGTCTCATCATGGTTATTACTTAAGGGCATATTTTGACTCCAGACAATATTTTAACTCCAGACAAGTCAAGAATTATCGAAATGGCTTGGGAAGACCGCACGCCATTTGAAGCTATTCAAACTCTTTATGGGCTTTCTGAGCCTGAAGTTATTTTGTTAATGCGCAGCAATCTAAAATCTAAGGCCTTTAAAAATTGGCGAGCTAGAGTATCTGGGCGTGCGAGTAAACATCTGGCGTTACGCAATCCTGATATTTCTCGTGGTTATTGTAAAACGCAGTATAAAATTCGCGCTAACAAAGGCCATTAGTTATTTGAACCATTATTAGCTTTGGAGTAGTAACGAAAGGGATGCGGCATTACGCAGCATCACTTTCACGAAAATCGACTATCTCGTCATCAAACACAACCGTGCTTTCGTCTTCCTCATAAACCACATCTTCATCGGGTTCTATCACTAGATCTTCCAGCGCTTTTTTAGGTGCCGCTTCTGCTAGATCAAGCTGTGCGTTGGATGCTTTATTCGTTTTTTTAGGTTTCTGAGGACTTTTCTTTTTGTTGCTAAAGACGTCCAAAATAGAGTCTTTGTTCTGTGCGAGATACATGGAAAGCGCTTCCTTTTGGCTATGGTCTCCAGCTAGTTCGCTTTGATCCAAAATCTCATATAGCGCTTCAGCAGTATCCAACAATTTGTCGTACGCATCGGCTTCCGCTTTTGAAGTAAACGTCATTTTTTCGATTCCATCGCGTTCTACAACATATTTGATAATTACAGGCATAATCCACCTCGTGAAAAATAATACTGTATAAATATACAGTTATTTTTCATTGTTTGTCTAGCGCTTTTGTTTGTCGATCCTAGCAATGATTGTTAAAGTAGTAGGCTTAATAAAGGAAACACTTTTTATGCCTGTTGATTTTTCCCAATTAGACTTTTCCATTTTAATGGATCATGTTGAGATTGTTTTAACAGTCGCTTGGATTTTATTGTCTTACATTGTTCGACGTTACACTAAGCGCGCTATTCGACTTCATCAAAAGACAGAACACGATAAAAAACGTCAAAGAATTAATACGGTCGATAATATATTTAATTTGCTTTTGGTTGTCGGTCTGGTTCTCATTTGGTCATCAGAATTACAAAATTTAGCGATCTCAATCGCCGCCTTCATGGTGGCATTGGTTATTGCAACGAAAGAGTTTATCGCTTGCATTGTTGGTGCGTTTTATCGTGCTAGCACACGTCCATATCAGGTTGGTGACTGGATACGTATCGCTAATTATGAAGGGGAAGTAACAGACAGCGACTGGCTATCGACAACCTTATTCGAAGTCGACTTAAAAGGCGGTAGCTACACTTACACAGGCCGTACGACTGTGGTTCCAAATAGCGTTTTGTTGTTGCATACAGTGCAAAATCTGAATTATATGCGCCGTTATGTTACTCATACTTTTTCTATCTCTCGTAGTGCTGATGACGTGAATTTGTTTACGATAAAAGAGCAAATCTTAGAAAAAATTCGTGAGTACAGTGAACATTTTCATGACGTTGCGATACGCTATAACAGCCTTATTGAGAAACGCTTGGACATCAAAATATCCGGCCCTGAGCCGCGAGTTCGTATCACCACGACAGTTGAAGGTTATAATGTTTTTAGTATTTCACTGTTTTGTCCAACTGATGAAGCGGTTGAAATAGAGCAAAAAGTTATCGAGGACTTTATGATATTCTGGTATGAAAAACGTGATATGAATACCAACACAATTGGGGAAGAATAATGCGATTTACTCGTACTTTTGTAACCCTTATTTTGATATCTACTTCTGTGCTTTTGGCTGGTTGCAATAGTTTTCGTGTGAGCGAAGATGACGTGAATAAAGAAGTTGCTAAGCAACTTGCGCAGCCACAAGAAAATCATATCAAGTTTACCTTAGACAGTAATACTCTCAATTTGGATCTTGTTGTGACATCTGCACATATCGACTTTACTGAACGTGATGGCGGTTTAGTGCTGGTTGATATGATTAGTAAAATGACCGGGACGTTAACCGCGTTTGGCCAGACATTTTCATTGTCAGCTCGGGTAAATCCTTCTTTTGAATCCGGTGTACGGATCGAAGAAGATCGCCTGTACTTGGTCGCGCCAAAAATTACCCAAATTGAGGTAGAAGGCTCAAGCTTTAACGACAAAATGCTGCGATCCACTTTAGGATCTTTGCATGATGATTTTGAAAAGGCACTGGTGCAGTATTTTGATGAACACCCTGTGTATGTGCTGAACCATTCTCCGTTTGAAAAAACCGCTGCGTCTTTGGTGAAGGACATCATCATTAAAGAAGATTCCTTAGAGCTTTCTATATTTTAGATAAGACGGGTCTAGGTAAGTTTCTGCGAAGTCACTATAATGCCCTAATACTATAGAACCAGATGGACTAAGCTCTGACGCTTAATCGTTGAATTAAAAATGAGGAAACAGCATGTCGATTGCAGACAATCAAGTCGTTCAATTTCACTACACTTTGCGTCATGGCGAAGAGTTGATCGAAACCTCTGCGGGTAAAGACGCCGCGGCTTACTTACATGGTCATGGCAATGTTATTCCAGGGCTTGAAAAAGCAATGGAAGGAAAAGAAGTTGGTGATGAGTTTGAAGTGACTGTTGCTTGCGCTGATGCTTACGGTGAGCGTCATGAAGATCGTCAGCAACAAGTGCCTGTAAAACATTTACAAGGCGCGAAACGCTGGAAAGCTGGCATGGTTGCTATGGTGCAAACCGATAAAGGTATGCGTCAGGTGACTGTTGTTAAAGTAGGTTTGAAACACGCCACTGTTGATTTGAATCACCCATTGTCCGGCAAAGATTTGACTTTCAACATTCAAATCGTTGACTCTCGTGAAGCAACGAACGATGAAATTGCTCATGGTCATGCGCACGGTGTAGGTGGTCATCACCACTAAGAGGAAAGCTCTTTGAGTGTTGAATAGAGTAATCTCTAAAAGCCCCTGTTATGAACTGACCCCCAATAGTTGGACATTCCA